>DATDKB010000244.1:0-13627 GCA_036520255.1 Rubrobacter sp.
AGGTTTGCAGTCCATCGCCAACGCGGCCGAGAGGATCATGACGGGGCAGGCGAAGACGATCCTCGCCGGCGGCTGCGAGCACATGTCCACCACGATCGAGATGCCGAACTTCTCCCCGAGCCCTTCGCTTGTCGAGACCAATCCGGCCGTCTACATGGGCATGGGGCTTACCGGAGAGCAGGTCGCCAGGGAGTTTGGCGTGAGCAGGGAAGATCAGGATGAATTCGCGCTCCGCAGCCACACCCTGGCTCAGAAGGCCGTAGAGAGCGGGCGCTTCGACGAGGAGATCGTGCCTCTCGACGTCGAGTACGACTGGGTGGACGAGAACGGCGAGGCGCAACACTTCGAGACCACTTTCAACCGCGACGAGGGGCCGCGCGACACGTCGCTCGAGAAGCTTGCCAAGCTGCCGACCGTCTTTCAGCAGGACGGCACCGTGACGGCGGGTAACTCCTCGCAGAGGAGCGACGGGGCGGCGGCGGTCGTGGTCATGGACAGGGAGGAGGCCGAGAGGCGCGGGCTTACGCCGCTCGCGCGCTTCGTCGCGTTCGCCGTCGGCGGGGTCAGGCCAGAGGTCATGGGCGTCGGGCCGAGCGTCGCCATCCCGAAGGTACTCGAGATCGCCGGCCTCACCATCGACGACATCGACCTCGTCGAGTTCAACGAGGCCTTCGCGGCCCAGTTCCTCGCAGTGGTTCGTGAGGTCGGGCTCGATATCGACAAGACCAACGTGAACGGCGGCGCCATCGCGCTCGGCCACCCGATGGGCGCAACAGGCACGAAGCTCACGATCCAACTCATCCACGAGATGAAGCGCCGCGAGTCGAAGTACGGCCTCGTTACCATGTGCATCGGCGGCGGCATGGGCGCCGCAGGCATCTTCGAGAACTTGCAGAACTAGCGATTAGCTTTCAGGTTGCAGGCATCAGCCGTCAGCTCGTTGTGGCTGGCGGCTGGCTGCGTTTGAACGGAGGTTTGTGATCGAGGGGGTGCGGCCGTCGAAGCTCGGGGCGCAGCACATCCGCGAAGTCGCCGAGATGGTGACTGGTGTATATCAACTTAAGATACCGGTGCCGATCCCGCTCGGGTTTGTGTCTGCGTACCTGATCGAGGGTCCTGACGGTTGGACGCTGCTGGACACCGGCTTCGACTATCCCGATGGTCGGGCCGCCTGGGGGGCAGGCGCGGAGGCCGTGGGCTTTGATCTCCGCGCTGACGTGAACCGCATCCTGGTGAGCCATTTTCATCCTGATCACCTCGGGGCCGCGCGGTGGTTGCAAGGGTTGTCGGGGGCTCCTGTGTACATGCTCGGGGAGGAGATAGAACACTCCCGCCTCGTGTGGGAGGGAGATGAGGGAGTCGCCTCCCTGGTGGATAGCCTGATCCTGAACGGGATGCCCCGCGACTTGGCCGAAGAGGCCGGGTCCGGGATGCGGGCGAACCTGGAGCTCCCGGAGAAGTTGCTGCCGCTGCGTGCGGGCGAGGAGATAACGCTGGGTGGGAGCGTGGCCCGTGTAGTCCATGCTCCGGGGCACGCCGATTACCAGTATTTGCTCCACGACGAGACGCGGGGCATCCTGTTCGCGGCGGACCACGTACTGCTGAAGATCACCCCGAACATAGGACTCTGGCCCGAAAGCCTGCCGCATCCTTTGGACAGATACCTGAAATCACTCTCCGGGATGCGCGGCATGGGCGCGAACCTCGTCTTGCCGGGTCACGGTCCCATCTTCCACGACCTCGAAGGCAGGATAGACGAACTGCTGCTTCACCACGACGAGCGGTTGCAGGTGATGTACGAGGAGATCAAAGGCGGTCCGAAAACGCCCTTCGAAGTCTCGGGTGCCGTGTTCCGCGAGACGTTGACGCTCTACGAACGGTGCTTCGCCCTCGCCGAAACCCTCGCGCACCTCGACCACCTCGTACTCGAAGGCCGGGCGGAGCGGATCGAAGACGAGGCCGTCGTCTTCGAGGCCGCGTGGACCGCGCAACAGTGAGTTAAGATCACGGGGGTATGCGCGCGGCTTACGGCAGAGAGAGTTTCCGTCGGCCTTCGAGGTGGAAAAGTAGGTGCCGGAGGACTCGGCGGTTGATCCATGTCCACGCCGATCCTAGCCACTAAACTCTATGTCCCCCCGCCTCAGCCCAAAGTCGTCCCCCGCCAACGCCTGATCGGGCGTCTGAACGAGGGGCTAAACCGCAGGCTTTGTTATTGGGGAGCTGTCGTTTATCTTGTGGCTTCTGATCTAGGGCGTAAACGTCGAGCAGTGGGAGATACGTGCCCACAAATCTGACGGAATATAATCCAATCTTAAGGGACAGGACCTTCGTTTTCGAACCACCCCCCGCGAGGCACGTGGGGCAGCACCAAACCAAATCCGGAGGAAACCCATGAGAGCGATCGTCTACGAAGAATACGGATCACCGGACGTTCTGAACCTCCAGGACGTAGAAAAGCCGGCTCCTAAGGACAATGAAGTATTGGTCAAAGTCCATGCGGCGTCCGTAAATGCGGCTGACTGGCACATCATGAGAGCTAATCCGCCCCTGGTCCGCTTAATGGGCTTTGGACTTCTAAGACCAAAATACAAGATACTCGGAGCCGACGTAGCGGGACGGGTCGAAGCGGTTGGTAGAAACGTGAAGCAGTTTCAGCCCGGTGATGAGATATTCGGTGACTTGTCCGGGGACGGTTTTGGCGGCTTCGCCGAGTTCGTGTGTGCCAGTGAAGACGCTTTGGCCTCGAAACCGGCCAAAGTGTCGTTCGAGGAAGCGGCTGCCGTGCCCCTGGCGGCGGTCACCGCCTTGCAGGGGCTTCGCAATAAAGCACAGGTTCGGCAGGGTCAAAAGGTTCTGATCAACGGCGCGTCCGGTGGTGTGGGTACGTTCGCCGTGCAGATCGCCAAATCGTTCGGGGCCGAGGTAACTGGTGTGTGCAGCACGAGCAAGGTGGACATGGTGCGCTCGCTTGGCGCCGACCATGTCATAGATTACACCCGGCAAGATTTCACCAAGAATGGGCAACACTATGACCTGATCCTCGCCGCCAACGGAAACCATCCGATTTCAGCTTACAAGCGTGCGTTGGGTCCCGAAGGAACCTACGTCATGACCGGAGGTTCTGGGGCTCAGATGTTCCAGTCCATGACCCTGGGACCGATCCTGTCAATGACCGGGAACAAGAAGCTGGGCAACTTGTCGATGAAAGCAAATAAAGGGGATTTGATCTTTATGAAAGGACTTCTCGAAGCCGGAAAGGTCACACCGGTAATAGACAGGACGTACCCGCTCGCCGAGGTCCCCGAGGCCATGCGTTATCTCGAAGAGGGACACGCAAGAGGTAAAGTCGTCATCACCGTCTAATACGTGAAATGGCGTTCCGACCACGGGTCTCTTCGAAGAGCTGACCCGGCGCAAAGCCCCGGCTCGACGATCGGAGCAAGGCGCACTCGACGTAGTAGGGGCAAGGGCACGCCCCCGACTACGTCAAGACACCAGGATAAGTACGCCTACGACCAGCAGGACGACGCCGAGGACGAGGGATGCGGCGCCGCCCACGCCGAGCCAGAGGGCGGTTTTGCCGAGGCTTTGAGTGTGGGCTTCTTCCGAGCGGTGGCTGACGACGAAGCGGTAGTCCGTTTGCCCGGATCCCGGCGCCCCGATGGTACCTCCCTCCTGCACTGTGCCGAGCACGTAGACCGACTCGTCGATGGGGAGGATGCTCTCGGTGTAACGGTAGCCGATAGTGCGCTCGCCGCCGCCAAGGTTCACGGTCACTCCTCCCAGGGAGAATGCTCCCTCGTTGCCGGTGTTCCTGTCGAAGCGGTTTACCACCTGTCGGGCGTCGACCTCGGCGCCTTCCGCGTGCACGCCCACAAAGCCGCTGTCGTCCTCCACCATGAACGGCGCGAACTGCACGTTCTGGGCGATTATCTCCGAGCGCCGGTCCGAGCCGGCGTCGTTGTCGTCGTCATCATAGTCGGGCCTGAGGTACTCGCGCGTGACCGTCGAAGAGTAGAAGGCGCAGGTCTTCTCGGCCATCTCGCTGATGAGGGGCTCATCGCAGCGGAGGGTTCCTTTGACCTCGACCAGTGTCCCAGGCGCGATGCCGGCGACATCCGAGGCGTTGGAGGTCTCGGTCTGACCCATGATGGCGGACTTCTGCTTGGTCCTGTTTCTGAAGTAGAGCAGCACGCCGCCGGCGACCAGGAAGATAACCGCGAAAAGCAGCAGGATCAGGAACGCTACCATCTAGTACCCTCATACCTCTCTTCGACATGAATAAGCTATGCTCGACTCTACTACGCTCACACGGCCTCAGGCAAGCCCGGGACCTGTCGACCGACCATCAGCAACGAGCTGAAACTCCAGCGCGGCGACCCACTATCACAACAACAACCATGTCAGCACACCCAGGTAGAGCATCGCGCCAAGGGCCACGAGAAGGCCGAACCCCAGGTTGCGTCTGGGACCGACATCCAGCGGGTGCATGCCCGTCAGGCGCGAGAGCATGGTGACGGTGGTGGAGAAGGGTGTGAGGAGGAGTACGGACTGGGAGCCGAGCAGAAGGGCCGCGGCCCACAATGCCGGCGCTGGCCCTCCGTCTAGCGGGAACGCCGTGTTGAGCAGGAGCACCATGGGGATGACGTGAATGCCGGCAACAAACCCGACGGCAATTATGAGGGCGAGCGCGGGGGCGACCAGGGCGGTTGGCAGGGCCGAGAGTAGCGCGCCGAGTGGCGCCAGCGCACCGAGCTCCTTTAGAGACAGGACGAGGATGCCGGCGGATACGAATAGGGCGAACTCGGCGTGCGAGGTCGCGAGCGAGCCGCGCGTCTCTTGCCCGAGCCGCGTTAGGGGCGACCTCCTGCGGGTGAGCACCGTCGCGAGCGCCGCGATAAGCACGACGATAACCACGACCGTCATGGCGATCGCCGCGGTAAGCGGCAGCGCGGGAAACGTGATGTTGACCAGGGCGACGGCGGAGACTAGTAGCACAGGGTAGAGGAGGACGGCGGCCGCGCCCCGATCCAGAGGCGCGCGTGGGATCTCTTCCACCTCGCCCCCTTCCCTCTGGGCGAAGAGCAGCGTCAACGCGAGGCCGACAAACACGAAAGGAAGGGTGACGGCGAGCAGGCTCGGATAGGAGACGCCGGTCAAAACGATGGTCGTCGCGGTCAGGAGGTTGAGGTTGGTCCAAAGGGGCGCGAACGAGTAGGCGCGCCCGGCCCACTTCAGGGCATCGACGCGCTCCTTCGGGGTGGAGCGGCCCGTGATCACGTCTATAAGGACGAGGGCACCCACGTCGAGAACGGCACCGAGTACGTGACCAAGTGCCCCGGCGGTCGTCTTGATGCTTACGCCCCTGCGGGTCAGCGCCGCCATGAGAGCCCGGATCTGGACCTCGTAACGGGCGGCCCGGATCGGATACCCCGCGATGCTGAGGACGAGCAACACGGCCACGATCCCGAAGTACGTCGGCATGCCTCTGTAATAGTCCGCGAAATCGAAGCGTCCAGAGAGGATCGTCGCGCAAAGAGCAACGAAGGCGACGAGGGCGAAAGCCCTGTGAAAAGCGCTCGACCACGGCACGGAGATCGCGAACAGAACCGCTCCTATCCCCAGAAACATAGCCGTCCCGAAAGAATCTGGAGCGAACGTCTGCCATGCGTACCCGGCCAGGAACAGGACGCCGAGCACAGGCCGCAGTGCATCCAGATGCGTCCTCACACCGCCCCTTGATTTATCGCTGACCCCTCTTGGTTCGACCGTGCTTCTGGCGGGCGGCCATCTCCCCGATACCGGCCAGGAGGAGATCCAGGCCAAACTCGAAGTACGTCTCGGGGTCCTCGCGGGCGCTTAAAGGGGCAGCCGCCTCGACGAGCCGCGGGTAGCGGTCCGGCGGCAGCGCCTCAAGGAAAACCCGCGCCCGGCGCCTGGCGTCCAGAACCTCCACGGAATCCGTAGGGGTGGTGAACCCCGGCTCCCCTGCAACGAGGTTGACGACGGTGCTGAGCGCGTGCCGCGAGACCTGCGTCGCCTCGGTGGGGGAGAACCCTCCTCGCCTTAGTATGTCCAGCGCGACCTCGGCCAAACGGAGACTGCCCTCGGACGAGTTGGTGCGGGTCGCGAAGAGCGGCGCGACCCCCGGATGAGCCCGCAAAACACCGGACATCGAAGCCATCAGCGCCCTGAATTGCTCTAGCCACGTCACCGATTTGTCCAGTGCCAGGTCCACCTCCGAAAAGATGCGGCCCATCATGGCGTCGAGCAACTCGTCCTTGTTGCGGAAATGCCAGTAAAGGGCCATCGGCGTCACGCCGAGCTCCCTCGCCAACCTCCGGATCGTCACCACCCCCAATCCCCCGGAATCGGCGAGCGCAAGCGCCCGCTCCACAACGACCCCACGCGTGAGAGGTTTCTTGCCCACCTTATTCTGTCGATCCACGCTAGCCATCTCTTGACAATTATACAACGTACAGGTAAGCTTGTAACTGTACGTTGTATAAGTACATCGTACAGGTAAACGTGGGTGTCGATCGGGGAGGGAGAGATGAGCCTGGCGAGATGGTTCTATCGTGGGGGGCGTCCCAACCGGGTGGCGCGCCTCCTGAACCGGGGCGGGGCGGCGGTTTATGCGCTTGGGGTTGCACCGGATTACGCGGTTACGCTCGAGGTTAGGGGCCGGAGTTCCGGACGGACTATCAGCTTTCCGCTCGTCATGGTTCTCAGGGGAGGCGAGCGCTATCTCGTGTCCATGCTGGGGGAGGAAGTCAACTGGGTACGCAACGTGGAGGCGGCGGGGGGCGAGGCTGTTCTGCGCCATGGTCGTCGCGAGGAGGTGCGTCTGGAGAAAGTCGACCCGGAGCACCGGGCGCCGGTGCTGAAGGCCTACCTGAAGCGGGCGCCCGGCGCGAGACCGCATCTGCCGGTTCACAAAGACGCGCCGCTCTCCGAGTTCGAGCGGGTGGCGCCACGGTTCCCCGTATTCCGCGTCGTAGCGAGGAACAGGGCGCGAGGACGTCATGAAGGGCACTCCTCCGGGCCCGCGTCTGTCTCGCTTGCGTAGGCTGAGTAACAGCTTGCGAGGACAGTGTTGCGGTAATCTCTGGTCTGCAGGCCAACGGAAGGGATAGCATGACGGAGAACGTTAGCGACGGTGCTGGCACGCTGGAGCTGGGGGATCTCGCGGTCAAGCGTCTCGGCTTCGGGGCGATGCGGTTATGCGGGCCGGGCATCTGGGGGGAGCCGGAGGATCCGGGGGCGGCCGAGGCCGTTTTGCGGCGGGTCGTCGAGGTCGGGATCAACCTTATAGACACCGCCGACGCTTACGGGCCAGAGGTGAACGAGCGCCAGATCTCCTCTGCACTCTACCCCTATCCCGACGACCTGGTGATCGCCACGAAGGGCGGCTACGTCCGTCCCGGGCCGGGACGCTGGCGGACGAACGGACGGCCGCGACATCTGCGCGAGGCGTGCGAGGGAAGCCTGCGCCGCCTCAGGCTGGACATGATCGACGTTTACCAGTTCCACCGCCCCGACAGCCGCGTCCCATTCGAGGACTCTGTCTGGGCGCTAGCCGAGCTGCGCGACGAAGAGAAGATCCGGCACGTGGGCCTCTCGAACGTGGGCGTGAGGGAGCTGGTGATGGCGCTCGACATCGTGCCCATCGTCTCCGTCCAGAACCGCTACAACCTGACCGACCGCTCGTCTGAGGCGGTCATCGAGACCTGCGAACGCGAGGGCATCGCGTTCATCCCCTGGTTCCCGCTCGCGACGGGCAAACTCGCCCAGCCCGGCGGGGATCTGGATGAGATCGCCACCCGTCACAACGCCACCCCCGCGCAGGTGGCCATCGCCTGGCTCCTCGCGAGATCCCCTGTCATGCTCCCGATTCCAGGCACTTCTTCGGTGAAACACCTGGAAGAGAACGTCGCGGCCACGGAACTAAGGCTCTCCGAAGAAGAGGTCGCGACGCTGTCGGGCCAGCGCCGGAAATGAGCTTCTGCACCATATAATCTGCGTCGGCTTCGAGTAGGGAGGACATGCCAGGATCAACCCCAACAAGAACGTCGTCTGGTCGGACCGTGTTGCTGGCGGCTCTGCTCGCCCTGCTATTTGCAGCTTGCGACCGGACCAGCGAAGGGGGTGGGGGCGCCGGTGAAGACCCTGGGCCGATCAATGCCGGAAGAGGGAAAACGGAGGATACCGCCGGGCCAGGCGGGGCTACGGTGAAGCGGGTCGAGGTGAGTACCCTCGCTACGAACCTAAAGGTGCCGTGGTCGTTCGCGTTCCTGCCCGATGGGGACGCCCTCGTCACCGAGCGCGACTCTGGGAAGCTCCTTCGGGTAAGTCCCTCAGGCGATGTCCGGGAGGTTCAGACTCTGCCCGAGGGTGGGTCGGGCGAGGGCGGGTTGCTCGGCGTCGCCGTCTCCCCGAATTACAGAGAGGACCGCTACGTTTACGCCTACTACACGACCGAGAGTGACAACCGCGTGGTCAGGTTCAGGCTCGGCGAGGACCCCGAGCCTATGCTGACGGGCATCCCGGTCAACTCGTTTCACGACGGGGGTAGGATCAAGTTCGGGCCTGACGGCATGCTCTACGTGACCACGGGCGACGCCGGGGACACCGAGAACTCCCAGGACCGGGGCTCCCTCGGGGGCAAGATCCTAAGGATACAACCAGACGGGTCCGTCCCGCCGGACAACCCGTTCCCGGGCAACCCCGTCTACTCCTACGGCCACCGCAACGTCGAAGGGCTGGCGTGGGACGCCGATGGACAGTTGTTCGCGAGCGAGTTCGGCCAGGACACCTGGGACGAGGTCAACAGGATCGAGGCCGGCGAGAACTACGGCTGGCCCGAGGTCGAGGGCAAGGGGGGAGAGGATGAGGGGTACGTCGATCCTATCACCGTCTGGCCGACCTCAGAAGCATCCCCTAGCGGGGCGGAGATCATGGTCGATGGGTCCATCCCGCAGTGGGAAGGCGACCTCTTCGTGACCGCCCTCAGGGGCGAGCGGCTCTGGCACCTGGAGCTGAACGAAAAAGGCCGGGTGGTTGGCAGGGAGAAGCTTCTTGACGGGGAGGTCGGAAGGGTGCGGGATGTGGCGCAGGCGCCGGACGGGTCCCTCTGGGTCTCGACCTCGAACCATGATTCCTACGGTAGCCCGGTCAGCGATCAGGACGACAGGATATTTCGGCTTGCGCCCGCGGGGGAATAGAATGGGTGCCATGGAACAGACCAGGAAGAGCACCCCGGACGCGTACCCGGCGGACCTCGCCCGCTTCGTTTGCGGTGCGTGGGACGAGGAGAGGTCCGGTCCGCTGCCCGAGGAGGGCACGCTTGAGGCCATGATCTCCGCTTGCTACCAGGCCAGCCTGTTGCACGAAGAAGAGCGGGCGGTGACGTTCAGGATGATCCTGTGCGACCCCGAACTCTTGCCTCCAAACGAAGGGCCGCCGGGCGGTATTCACAGGCTCGAGTTCCCCGAGCCCAGGCGGTTCGACATCCATGAGATAAGGCGGCTCTCACCCGCCGCCGACTACTACCGCTCGCTTATCGGGGTCTGCTTCGACGAGAGAGAAGGACTCAGGATCTGGGGTCTCGTCCATTCAGGACCGAGGTGGTTGAGGGAGGGCCAGGGAGGGAGGGACGCGCCGCCGCCGCTACCGAAGGCCCTGGTACTGCGCGTACACGGTCCTGGACGCATCGCGGCCGACGTCGGCCAAGAGGCTATCTGCAAGCTGGACGAGGGTAGGATCTCGGACGTCTCGATGGACGTGTTCAGCTCGCGCTGGCTCCCCGACACCTTCGCGCCGGTGAGGCAGGAGCTCGCGGAGATTCACGAGGGGCTCAGGGATCAGGCACGCAAAAAAGGGCAGGTGTGGGCCCGCCTCGACAACGACATCAGCCGCGTAATAGGGCAGCACACGATAAAGCGGATCACCTCCGCCGTCAGGGACTCTCACCACGGGGGAACCATGGTCATCGTCCCGCCCGATTTGGCCGACGACATCCTCGAAGGCCGCTACGTGTCGCTCAAGTACAGGTTCGTCGACGCCGAGCCGCGCCGCCGCTTCCGCACGCTCATACTGGACGTGATGAGCCAGCTAGCCCGCTCCCACGCCGGCACGCCCGCAAGAGACCCCGTAGGCTGGGACGACTACGAGGCGAGCGGCGACGTGAGCCTGTCGCTCCTGGACGAGGCCATCTTCGAGGTTGCGCACCTCATCGCCGGCCTCACCGCCGTGGACGGGGCGGTGGTGATGACCCAGCGCTTCGAGATGCTCGGGTTCGGGGGTGAGATCTCCGGCGACCTGCCCGCCGCCGAGACGGTCGAAAAGGCCCTCGACGTAGAGGCCGACGAGACCATCGAAGAGCCGACCGACGGCGTCGGAACCCGCCACCGCTCAGCGTACCGCCTCTGCAAAGCACTCGGCAGCGTCATAGCAGTAGTTATCTCCCAGGACGGCAACGTGCGCTTCATCAAGCGCAAGGACGGCGCCGTCACGTACTGGGACCAGGCGTAACTTCGCAGCACGCTACGCCCTAGCGGGCTCCGCTTTTCAGCACGTTCCGGCCTATCGGCCTCCACTTTCAGCACGCCTGCTTCGCAGGCTCGTCAGGGGGTCATGACGTGTCGGTATGGACGGTCGCGCCTTCCAGAAGCAGGCTCACGCCGAGACTTTCGCATCCGTCATTCCCGCGGAAGCGGGAATCCACGGATAGTACAAGACGTAGGCCAGCGCGGTAGCGGCCGGTTACTGTGGCAGGCGCCTGACCGCGATGACGTTGTCGGTGACGGCGCCGGTTTCCCCGTTCGGGCCGGTGGCCTGGCGTTCGGGAGCGCCTACGAATTCGGGTTGCCAGAGGCTGGGATCGAGCTCGAGCTCGGCCAGCTCCTCGTCGGGGCTGGGGAACCTGGTGTTCCGATGGGCCCTGAACCATGGGGGGACCGAGGCGTGGGTGACGATGAGTAGGAGACCGCCTGGCGCCGCGGCGCGTGCCGCCGCTTGCAGGACATGGTCACGGGGGAACTCCACCGGCGACTGCAGGTACTGGGCGGAGACCAGGTCGAAAGTGCCTGCGGGGAAGGTATGGGCCAGGTCGTGCTGCTGGAAGTCGATGTGGTCCTCGACGCCGGCTTCGGCCGCGTATGTCGATGCCCGATCGAGGGCTGTGGCGGATACGTCTACGGCTGACACCCGCCAACCGAGGCCGGCCAGCCAGACCGTATCGCCCCCTTCGCCGCAGCCGAGATCCAACCCCGTGCCGGGCGGTAGCGGCCTGGCGATGTCGACCAGCACGGGGTTCGCCTTCCCGCTCCACACCCGTTCTTGCTTTCTGTAATGCTCCTCCCAGAACCGCTCGGCCCGGCCGCCGCCCTCGCCGTGAAGCTCACCGCTTATCTTCGGTTTTCCCTGCTTTTCCTGACGCGTACACCGTTTGAGGTAGCTGGGGGTAGACGCAGGCAAGGTCGTCATGGCTATAGCGGTCGGTCACTATCGACCCTCTCCCGCGGGGGTAGACAGACGTTCCCGGTGGGCGGTGACGGCGTCTCGCGTGTCTTCGGCTATGAGGTCCGCGTTGATGGCAGCCCCGGCCATCGCGCCGGCATTGGCGGAACCGAGGACCTGCGCCTTGGGGTCGGTTATGTTCCCGGCCACCCAGACACCGGGCACGGCGGTGAGGCCCGTCGCGTCGGCTTCGATGTGCCCGCCCATGCCGGAGGGATGGTCTGTCGTCTCCAGTCCGAGGCCGGTGAGCATCCCGGCGCGGGCGGCGAAGCGTGGCGCGACCGCGACAGCCTCTCTTGGGACAAATTCGCCGGAGCGCAGCCGTACGCCAACGAGCCGGTCATCCCGGACTTCGAGGGCCGAGACCTCCCCTTCCACGAGGCCGATGCTACGGGCGGCCATTTGCTCGACTTCCTCCTCGGACGGGGTGGGCGAGGTGTGCTGAAAGAGGACCACGTCGGCACTCAACTGCCGGAACAGCAGCGCCTGATGCATGGCCATGGGGCCGGATCCCAGGACGCCGATCTTCATATCGCGTACCTCCCACCCGTGGCAGTAGGGACAATGCAGCACGTCACGGCCCCAACGCTCCCTGACCCCCGCAACGTCCGGCAGCTCGTCGATGAGCCCCGTGGCGACGAGCAGCCGCCTGGCCCCGACCCGGCCGCCATCCTCCAGCGTCACGGTGAAGCCACCCTTTCCAGAGGAACCATCCGATTCCGCAGAGGCGACACGTCCGTCGCGCACCAGCACTCCGTAGCCGCGAACCTCCTCCCGGCCGGCCGCGAGCAGCGCTGCCGGGTCCATGCCGTCCCTGGTGAGAAAGCCGTGGACCCCGGACGCGGGCGCGTTACGCGGCTCCCCCGCGTCGATGACCAGCACCGAGCGTCGAGACCTGCCGAGCATCAGCGCGCCGCCCAGGCCCGCCGCTCCTCCACCGACCACCACAACATCGTACGTTTCCGGCTCCTGGTTCCAGGTAGAAACATGCGTCACCTGCATCGTTTTCTCCTTCCTCTGGAAATCCTGCTGTGTACCTCTGCCCGATGTCTTTCGCCTGGGACCGGAAAGGCAGACCTACACGGGCGACGGCCTCCTCAGAATCCCCGGTGTCCTTCCCTGAACGGGTGGGGGCGTTCAGGGGATCCCCCTCCATGGGTACACGGCACGCACGAGACCATCAGAACCTCGGCGTCCTCCTCGGAGAGCACGTCGAAGTTGTGCGGCAGCCGGGCGTCGAAGAAGGCCGCGTCCCCTGGCTTGAGGACCGTCCTTTGAGTACCTAGAGTGAGCCTGAGCCGACCCTTGATCATGTACAGCCATTCCTGGCCTTCGTGCTCGTGGAACTCATGGTCCACCACCCGGTCGGCGAGATAGACCACCTTCACGGCAGCGAGCCCGGCGGGGCCGGCCTCCGGAACAAGGGGCTGAAAACGGAAGCCCGGACCTTCGTGGAACGGAGCCTCCCCCCCGCGCACCACCATACCAGGCCCAGGCTCCTCCGGCTCCTCGAAGAGCTCGTCGAAGGGGACACCCAGACCGAAGGCCAGCCTCAAAAGCCCGTCCAAAGAGGGATGCCTTTCCCCTGACTCCAGCCGCGAGAGGTGCGCCACCGAAGTCCCAGACGCTTCGGCCAGATCCTCAAGCGTCATGTTCCTGTCTCTGCGCGTCCGCCGTATCCTGGCCCCGAGCCCCAACAGCACACGTTCCACTCGATCCCTCACGGGCCTCTCGCCCGCCGCGCCAAACGTCTCCATTGGGTCACTCTACCACACTGACAATTTATTAGCGCAAATTTTTTGTCACATCGCCGTTAGGCGTGCGCATCTGCGGGGCAGGCGAGCGGTTGGCGTTTACCCAGATTCGGTATCAGCCTGAGGCGGACTCCACGGTCGCGGACATCGAGCCCTTGCAGCGTGGGATAAGCGGGTCCGGGCCGAAGGTCTGGATCTGATCGCGCTTTAATTCGGCCTGCTCCAGGTTGGTGGTCGCGACGATCACCCGGCCCGTGGCATCGACCTCCTGCGCCATCTCGTAGCCCTTCTCTATCGAGTGGCCGAAGACCCGCTTTAGCATCAGGATCACGTACTCGTAGCTGTGATCGTCG
>DATDKB010000245.1:0-14290 GCA_036520255.1 Rubrobacter sp.
GGGATGTCGGCGTTGACGCTCAGATACGCCGAGAGGACCGGTCCTTGCCGGTCCGCCATCGCGGTTATCGCCTGCCTGAGATCCTGAGCCTGGGCCATGCCTGAAACACCTCTTGCCTGTATCTTATAGAGAACGGTCCTACTAAGGTCCCCGCCCTCCGACCCGGGTAAACACGTCCTGCTGTTCAGGGCAGGCGGTAGCGCCGACACGTGGGCCACCCGCGGTCCGCTTCCGTGCCCGGGGTAGTAACCTAAGGGTGGAACCGTGCACACTCCGGTGTTCGCCCGCTGCTCCGTAGCTGGGCGTCCTCGTCTACGGCGGGGCTGGCCCCATCGTACACCGGACCTGAGCCCTATACGCCTCGGATTGGCCGTTCTCCTCGGGACGGTCCTACGTCCTCAACGCGTCTTGACGTTCAACCCGTATGAGATGTTTTCCCCTAGCTGATGTGCGTGCCGGGCACCCGCTCCCACCCCGATCTTACTACCAGGTAGTAGTGCCTCTCGAGCTGGTTGACCCGGAAGAACACGTCCCACCCTACCGTCTCGCCGCCTTGCTTTACGGGCATCAAGGTGCGCTTGAGTTGTCGCCTTTGCCCGGCGGGGACCTCGAAGTCGTACCCGTCTTTGGCTTTCGGCCAGGCGTTTATCGTGACGGCACTGGGGCGCTGGGGCTCGTCGAACCTCACGTGCAGCCTCCTGCCCGCCCCAACGGTGTCGGGCTCGGGGAAGGCGTACTCGCCGAAATTGTCGTAAATGATGTGGTTCCATCCGCCTTCGTAGAAGTGCCACGTGTCGCCGGCGTTGCCTTGCGCTTTCAGGACGGTCTTGTACTTCATCAGGACCGCCTCGGGTGGTTGCGAGTCGAACGAACCGGCCCTGGCTTCCGCTGTGAAGACCGCAAGCGTTGCTACCGCAAGAGCCGCGGCCAAGATCATCACCAGCGACCTCCCGATCTTCTTCATGGGGTAAGCCCCGCCCTTGAGAGTAGCTATCGTTACCGACATTCGTGCAGCTACCTTTCTTCTCCCTCGTGAAGACAAGCGTCCTTCCACGACCCTGCCATAATGATACATAAGCATCTTACACCATTGTCGCGGGCCCAGGCGATGTGGACCCTCCGAGAATCTTTTCGCTACGAACCCCTTCTCGACCGGGTTCCAAGAAGCTTGCCGCACGATCATAGTTTTTCCGTGCCGTCCGCTAGTACTCGGATCTTGGTGAGGCTCCAACTCGAGGTTTCGCCGCCGGCGATCCTGACGGACGATAGACCGTTCGATTATCAGCAATGACCAGATGGCCAATCGGCGCGTCGTCGCCCCTGATCGATAATGGCTGCGTAAATCGGGCGGGGTTCACTACCTATGTTCCCCAGCCCTGCCAGGTGAAGGGAGCAGGCATGAGAAAGATCACAACGGTGATGGTGATGGCGACGTTGCTCGTGGCGTTGACGGGCGGGGCGGTGCTGGCCGCGACGATAAACGGCACCCCGAAAGACGACCACCTCGAGGGCACGTCCAAGGCCGACACGATCTCCGGCAGGGCCGACAACGACTACATAGAAGGCCTGGCCGGCGACGACCTGCTCGTAGGCGGGAGGGGCAACGACACGCTCTGGGAACGCTTCGGCGACGACGAACTCTACGGCTGGTCGGGCGACGACACCCTCATCGGCTGGAACGGTTACGATCGCCTCGATGGAGGCGACGGCCACGACAGGCTCGCCAACGGCGACGACATGTTCGGCGGCGAGGGCCCAGACAGGATCGGCGACGCGGTCTGGAACCAGCCCCAAGGCGGCAGCTTCTTGGCCCACGGCGGCGCCGGCGACGACCGCATCAACGCCGAGGATCATCACTTCGAGGTCCAGGACGGCACACCCACGCCGGACACGGTCGATTGCGGACGCGGCGAGGACACGGTCAAGGCCGAGGCAGACGATACGGTGGCTGACGACTGCGAGCACGTGCGGATCATAGAGCACTGAGGCGACCGGCCCCACGGCGATAAGCGGGAAATTCAGATCCTCGGGATGGGCTTGCGCATTCTGCTGATCGAAGGAAACGCTGGGGCGCTCCCGTGTTGGGGTTCCCTGGTGATGCAGGCGCCGTGCTGGCCTTGATCGACTTTTACCCAGGCGTGACCCTGCCTGCATTTGCCCCCGCAGCCTTCGGCCTAGCAGCCCTGCTCTATGTCGTCGCAATCCTCGAGGTGCCTGACGTTGTCTTGCAGAAGCTCTTCGCCGAGCTCGAGTATTCGCATTACCCGTTCGTCGGTCACGGAGTAGTAGGCGTTCCTGCCCTCGCGGCGCACCTGCACGTAACCGCACCAGGCCAGGCAGCGCAGGTGGTCGGAGACCCTCGGCTGCGGCGCGTCGAGTTCTTCCACCAGCTCCCCGACCTTCATCTCGCCCCGTTGCACCAGGAGCAGCAGGATAGACAGCCTCGTCGAGTTGGCGAAACCGTTGAACAGCTTGGCGAGGGTGCACATTTCCTCGCTCTCGCGTCCTACTGCGATGCCGGATAGGGGTTCTGGCCCGACCAGATCTTTTTGCACGAGATCTCCTTCCACGTCCGTTCCTACTATACACCTCCTGTCGAAAAGTGTGTACCTTATTACACTTCGCCGGCCAGACCCGGTTGTCTCGTTGCCTGTGGCGCAACATCGGCTGGCCGTGGAGGGTTAGAAATCCCCTCCACCGAAGTCGCCGCCGCCCCAATCTCCGCCACCGAAGTCGCCGCCACCGAAGTCGCCACCGCCCCAGTCCCCGCCACCGAAATCGCCGCCGAAGGACGAAGGGTCGCCCACGAACGCGTAGTCGGTGTCCAGGGCCTCGAAGAGGAGGATGGCGGTGAGCCAGTCTCCCCCGAAGAAACCGTAGCGGGCGTTGTGTAGCTGGTACTCGTAGTCGCTGAGCCTCTGGCGCTGGTTAGGGCTCATGAGGTGCTCGTTCGCCTTTGCCTGTGCCAGGCGGGCCTCGAGCTCCTCGAGCTTCTCTTCGCCCTCGCGCTTCTTGCGGTCCGCCTCAGCGGTTGCCGCCTTGAGTCGGCCCGGGGCCTGCATGGTCTCCCCGGCGAGGTCGGCAGCTTGCTGAAAAAGGGAGCGGGCTTCGGAGAAGCGGCCGGCTGACGAGGCTCGTTCCGCGCGTTCTACGTGACCTTGCGCCTCTAGAAGACCCGAGGAGAGCTCTCCGGGGGTCTGGACCTCCCCGAGCGCGGCCTGGCCAAATTCGCTCACGGCCCGCTCGTAAGCCCCGCGATACTCCTCGAGGGCCGTTCGAGCCCGGCCGATGGCCCCTTCGGAGGAGTGGCGTTCGTCGGGCAGTGCGTCCCGGGCGGAGATACCGTCCCGTACCGCCCCGGCGTACTCGCGGGCCTGCCGGCCGAGCGTCTCGACAGCGGCGAGGACCTGCACGGTGCCGAACTCGTCCCTGCGGTTGGCACGGTCTTCGATTTCCCGCGCCAGCCGGTCGTACTCCCAGCGCAGCGTCAGCGGTTCGACGGCGACGCCTTCGGTCCGCGCTACCCCCTCGGCCCGTTCGGCAGCCAGGATCTCTTCCTTCGCCGCGCGAAGCTCGGCGTCCAATGCCTCGTCGGCGGCCCTGTAGTCGTCCATGGTCCTCTCGGACTCGTTGAGGTTCTGCATGGCCTCCGCGAGGAGGTCGCCCCCGCGCCCCATCAGCTCTCGTGCCCGGGAAGGATCGGAGGCAAGGAGCGAGGCCGCCTCGTTGAACTCCTGGGCGAAGCCTGCGGTTTTCGCGTCCGAGATCTTCGCCTCGACCCATCCCTCCGTTTCCTGGTCGAGCAGTGGCCGCTGGACCTCCAGGTAACCAGAGACGAGCCGCTCCTTCTCATCGAACTCGTCCAGACGGGTGGTGAGGCCGGCGAACTCTTCTTCGGCGCTCCTGCGCTCCTGCTCGAGGCGCCTTCTCCTGGCCCGGCGGTTCCTGAAAAGCGCAAGCGCCCCGACCCCTGCTAGCAGGAGCAAGATTATCGGGCCACCGCCTGGCAGGACACCCGAGCCGTTTTCAGGATTGCCCTGCGCCGCTGCGGGCCCGCCCCGTATCTCGTCGGCGCCCGCGATGAGACCTGATGTGAAGTCTCCGTTCTCGAAATCCGGCTCCATCGCGTTCGAGACGGCGTCCTCGGAGATCCCGTTCAGGTTCGCGGCCACGTCCCAGCGATCTTTCGGGGCCACCATGATCACGCCGGCGTCTTGCGGTACGCTCGCCTCGCGGGCCTCTTGCGTCAGGAGCTCTTGCTTATCTTGCAGGGTGTCCACCCTCGTGTCCGGCACGAGGAAGGCGTAGATGGGCTGACCGGCTTCCTCCCGCGCCGAGTCGAAGGCTTCCTGAACCTTCTGCTCCTGGGCGTTCGTGAGGACACCGGCCTCATCGTAAACGGTGTCCGTGCCCTGTGCCAGGACAACCGAGCAGGTGCCGGCCAGCAAGGCCAGCGAGATCAGCCACAACGCGATGAATCTCAATCTCATCATCCGCTCTTCTCGTGTCGACCATACAATGTTACGGCGCCTCAACCAAAAGGTTTCCCGCGAACGTAGTTCTTCAATCTTATCTACGGGGCGTTGCCTCAGGCCGGGTCTAAGAATGCCGTTCTTGCGGCGGCGAGATCCCACAGGGCGTGGCCCACGCTCTTAAACACGACCATGCCTGTGGGACGTGTTGACAAGCGGAGCGCCTCTACTAGCTCCGTCGCGTTCTCCCAGGCGAAAGCGCCGGCGCGCTTGGCTTGGATCAGGTCTCCGGCCTCCTCCTTGGCGCCTTCCATCGTATCCACGAAGATTTGCGAGGTGGAGGAGATCAGGGCCGGCGGCAACTCGGCCGCTTCGGGTTCGAAAGCCCCGACGGCAGCCACGAAGACGCCCTCCGGTATCTTCCCCGGCAGAACCGGCTCCTTGCTCGTGGTCGCCGTGACCACGAGGCTCACATCGTCGAGCACTTCTCCGGGTCCCTCTACCGCCTCTGCTTCCATACCGAGGCTTCTGGCGTGCCCGGCGAGGGATACGGCGTTTTCCTGGCTGCGGGAAGCGATGAAGGCCCTGGAGACACCGAGGCCCGCGCGAAACGCATCGAGGTGGGCACGCCCCTGCGTCCCTGCGCCAACGATAAGCAGTGGACCGTCCGGGCGCTGGGCGAGCTCGCGGGCGGCGAGCATCGAGAGGGCCGCGGTACGCCTGGCGGTGACGACGCCACCTTCGAGGAGGCCGAGCCGCTCGCCCGTCGTCGCGTCCATCACGACGACCTCGCCCTGTATCGTCGGCAAGCCGCGGCCCGGGTTCTCCGGGTGGACCGTGACGAGCTTGGTGATGGCGATGTCCCGGTCGGAGGCGGGCATGACCAGCAGGATGCCGCCCTTCCGAAGCGGCAAGGCGAAGCGGGGCGGGGCCTGCACGTCGTCTGATCCACCGGTGAGCGCGACCTCGCGGATGGTGTCCGCCAGCTCGGGGTATGGCAGGCGGTCTGCGGTGCCTTTTGCGCCCAGGATCTCCACGGCTAACCGCTGGCGGCGAGGCGGGTGGGGGAGAAGAGGTCTGTCGGGTGGTCGGTCTCGCCTTCTGTGGCAAGATCCGCCAGGATCTCGCCGACCACGCCGCAGAACTTGAAGCCGTGCCCCGAGAAGCCCGCAGCGATGGCGACCTGTGGATATTCTGGGTGGGTCGAGATCACGAAGTGCTCGTCGGGAGTGTTGGTGTACATGCAGGTCTTGGCGTACAGCAGCTCGCCGTCGAGGACGGGAACGTACTTTGCCAGGTAGCTCCGGATAAAGTCGACCTCGTCGTCGTGAACCTCACGGTCTATGGTCTCGGGGTCGGCTGGCGTTCCGTCGGCCCTGAAGAACGCGACCTTCACGCCGCCCCCTGGCCCGTCGTGGGCCGGTATGGAGTAGAACGCGTTGCCGTCCTCGGGTTCCCAGATAAAGACGGGGAAGCGGTCAGAGAGGAACGGCTCGACGCCCTCTACCGGGTCTAACCAAACCAGGATCTGGCGGGTGACCTCAAGCGGCAAACCAAGG
Organism: Rubrobacter sp.; assembly: GCA_036520255.1. Taxonomy (GTDB): domain Bacteria; phylum Actinomycetota; class Rubrobacteria; order Rubrobacterales; family Rubrobacteraceae; genus Rubrobacter_D. Next base: position 6,032 of record DATDKB010000245.1, read on the forward strand.
TCCGCGAGCAGCTTCGGCGCCCACGCGCCCGCGGTCACGACCAGCCGCTCCGCCTCGTGGAAATCCGACGCCGTCTCGACCCGCACCCCCGACGCCGTCGGCTCCCAGGACAGAATCTCCTCCCCGAACCTGAGGTCGGCACCCATTGAGACGGCCCTGTTTAGGTGTGCTTTCACGGAGGCCTCGGGACGGACGAAACCGGCCTTCTCCTCGAAGAGCGCGATCGTGCCCTCTGTCGGCTCGAACATCGGGTAGCGGCGCTTGAGTTCGCTGGCGTCGAAGACCTCGTAGGGGAGGCCGTACTCGTCGGCCGTGGCCTTGCTCCCCGTAAAGGTGCGACTCTCGGGAGGCCCGATCATGAGCCCGCCGGTGAGCGTCATCAGATCCTCGCCGGTCTCCCTTTCTAATTGTTCCCACAACTCGTAAGCCCGCAGCAGCAAAGGGACGTAGGCCGGGTCCTCGAAGTAGGCTTGGCGGATGATCCTGGACTGCCCGTGGCTTGAGCCCCTGTCGTGGGCCGGGGTGTGACGCTCTAGGCCGAGCACGCGTTTGCCACGCCCGGCGAGGTGGTAGGCCGCGGCGCTTCCCATCCCGCCCAGGCCAGCGACGATGGCGTCGTACATCAGAGGCCCTTTTCCTCCTCGGGCAGGGTGAAGTCGAGGTCGGCGGGCAGGTCGGCTATGTCCATCTGGGCCTTCTGGAGCTTGCCGGCGTAATCCCAGTTCATCGACTGCCAGCGGGTGAACTGGTCGATAACCCAGATTCCCGAGAGGCGGCTGCCGTTGCCGCTCTTGCCATTACCGCCGAAGGGCAGATGGGCCTCAGCGCCGCTGGTCGAGTTGTTGACGGAGAGCATGCCAGCGCCGTTCCGCTCCCTGAAGCGCAGGGCGTTCTTCGCGTCGGTGGTATAGATGGCGGCCGAGAGCCCGAAGCCGTGGCCGTTCGAGAGGGCGACGGCCTCGTCGAAATCCGAGAAGGTGGCGACGCCCACCAGGGGGCCGAAGGTCTCCGTGCGGTAGATCTCATCTTCTATCGTCACGCCGTCCACTATGGTCGGATGGCAGTAGACGCCTGCCTCGGGGTCCCCGACGAAGCCCTCCCTCGGGTTGTCCTCGGTGATGGTCCCCATCCCCGTAGAGCCGTGCAGGGAGTGATGGTCATCTATCATCTCGAGGAAGCCGATAAAGCGGTCGTGGAAGTGCTCGCTCAGCATCGGCCCGTAGAGTACGTCCTCCGTCGGATCGCCTATCTTTGCCCCGGCGACGGCCTCCGAGAACTTCTTGAGGAACTCGTCGTGGACGGACTCGTGCACGATCACGGTACCAAGCGAGGTGCAGCGCTGGCCCGCCGTCCCAAACCCGGAGAAAAGCGCGCCTTCGACGGCGAGGTCGAGGTCGGCGTCGGGCATGACGACGAGCGGGTTCTTGCCCCCGAGCTCCAGGCAAGGGGACTGCATGTGACGTCCGCAGAGCTCGCCTATCTTCTGTCCGACCTCCGATGAGCCCGTGAAACCGACCTTGTCGACGAGACCCTCGTCCAGAGCCCGCTCCAGTCCTTCGAAGGCCGCCGGTCCTTCCGCCTGCACCACGTTAAGGACACCGTCGGGGAGGCCTCCCGCGATGAACAGCTTCGCCAGGGCGTCGCCGATGGCGGGGGAGTACTCGGCAGGCTTCCAGACCACGGCGTTGCCGCAGGTGAGGGCCGGGATCATGTACCACGAAGGTACAGCCACGGGGAAGTTGCCAGCCGTGATGATGGCGGCGACGCCGACGGGGTTGCGGAAGGTAAAGAGCTGCTTGTCCGGCATCTCCGAGGGGACCGTCTGGCCGTAGAGGCGGCGTCCTTCGCCGGTAAAGAAATCGCAGGTGTCTATGATCTCCTGCACCTCGCCCAAAGCCTCGGCGTAGGGCTTGCCGATCTCACGCGTCACCAGCCGCGCGAGTGCCTCCTTGTTGTTCTCGACGATGCGCCCGATCTTCTTTATGACCTGCGACCGCACCGGCGCAGGAACCTCCGCCCACCCCCGCTGCGCCGCGCGCGCGGCCCTGCACGCCTCCACGAACGTGGTCGCGTCGCCCAGGAGCACCTCGGCCACCGTCTCCGAGGTGCGGGCCGGGTTCATCGAGGTCATGCGTCCGCCGGGGGCGTCTTCTTGCGAGCTCCCCCCGATCAGGGATGCCACGGTGTGGGTCTGTGAAGTCGTTCCTTCGCCAGTATCGGTGGTGTGCATTCTCTACCTCCAGCGTCTCTCGGTTCCCTCTCTTGTCACTATCGTACACCAAAGCCCCGGGACGCTCCTTCGAGTAGAATCAGGGCTGGATCTAGGGTAACAAAAGTGTCTTCGCGAGGTGTTTTGAGATATGGGAGTAGTGGACAAGGCCATAGCAAACTCGGTGCCCATCATACCGCGGTCTATAGTAAAGAAAATCTCCAGCCGCTACATCGCGGGCGACACGCTGGAGGAGGCGGTATGTACCATCCGAGACCTCAACAAGGAGGGCTGCGTCGCCACCATCGACCTCCTCGGTGAGAGCACCGAGAGCAAGGCCGACGCCGCATCCAAGCTGAAGGACTACAAGAAGGTCGTAGACGCCCTCGACGAGCACGACCTGAAGAGCGGCATCTCCGTGAAACTGACCGGACTCGGGCTGACCCTGAACGAGGAGTTGTGCCGGGCGAACCTCGAGGAGATCATCGAGTACGCCGCCGCGCGGAACCGTTTCGTGCGGGTGGATATGGAGGATTCGCCGTACACCGAGGCGACGCTGAAGATAGTGCACGACATGCACGAGCGGCACGAGAACACGGGCGCCGTGTTGCAAGCCTACATGCGCCGCAGCCTAGAGGACGTGCAGAACATCATCGAGTCCGGCTTCTCGGTGAGGCTGTGCAAGGGCATCTACGACGAGCCGAGGTCAATCGCCTACAAAGACTTCGACACGGTGCGCCAGAACTACATCTTCCTGCTCGATGAGCTATTAAAGGGCGATGTCTACGTCGGCATAGCCACGCACGACGAGTTCCTGATCTGGCACGCTCTCAGGCTTATCCACCAGCTAGAGATCCCCGCAGACCGCTACGAGTTCCAGATGCTCCTCGGCGTGGACGAACAGCTCAGAAGCATCCTCGTCGGGGCCGGGCACAAGCTGAGGGTCTACGTGCCATTCGGGGAGGACTGGTACGAGTACTCGACCAGGCGCCTCAAGGAGAACCCCAAGATCGCCGGCTACGTCACAAGGGACGTGATCGGTAGCCTGACCGCCAGGGTGAAGAGATAGGAGAACCACGTGGGACTGATACCGTACAAGAACGAAGCGTACCTCGACTGGTCGGACGAGAACAACGTCGAGGCCATGCGCGCCGCACTGAAAGACGTCGGCTCCCGGCTTGGCCGGAGTTACCCGGCGATCATCGGCGGCAAGCGCGTCGAAACCGACGGAGAGATCCCCTCGGTGAACCCGGCGAACCCCTCGCAGGTCGTCGGCCGCACGGCCAGCGCGACGGAGCGTGAGGCCGACATGGCGCTCGAAACGGCGACCTCTACCTTCGAGACGTGGAGCCGCACCTCCGCCGAGGCGCGGGCGCGCATACTATTGCGGGCGTCGGCGATCATGAAGCGCAGGAGGTTCGAGCTTCTTGCCTGGGAGGCCTACGAGGGGGGCAAGCCCTGGGCCGAGGCCGACGCGCAGGTGGCCGAGGCGATAGATTTCCTGGAGTACTACGCCCGCGAGATGCTCCGCCTCAAGGACGGGGTGGAGATCTACGCCATCCCCGGCGAGGAGAGCCGCTACTCCTACCAGGCGATGGGCGTGGGCATCATCATCGCGCCCTGGAACTTCCCGACCGCCATCCTCACCGGCATGTCGAGCGCGGCCATCGTCGCCGGCAACACCATCATCATGAAGCCCTCCGAGTTCACGCCCGTCATAGGGGCCATAGTCGCCGAGATCTTCGAGGAAGCAGGCCTGCCAGATGGCGTCCTGAACTTCCTGCCCGGCTACGGCTCCGAGGTGGGGGACTACCTCGTGGGGGACGCGAGGACGCGCTTTATCTCGTTTACGGGCTCTATGAGAACCGGTCTCAGGATAAACGAGCTGGCGGCCAAACAGATAGAGAGGCAGCGCTGGGTCAAGCGGGTCATAGCCGAGATGGGCGGCAAGGACGCGATGGTCATAGACGACTCGGCCGACCTCGATTCGGCGGCGGCCGACATCGTGATGAGCGCCTACGGCTACTCGGGCCAGAAGTGCAGCGCCGCGAGCCGCGCAATCCTGCACGCCGACGTCTACGACGAGGTTCTAGACAAGGTCGTGCAGAAAGCGAAAGCCCTCAAGATCGGGGGTCCCGAGAGCGCCGAGGTGAACGTAGGACCCGTGATAAGTGAGCCCCAGTTCGAGAAGGTGTCGGGTTATGTGGACGCGGGCAAGCGGGAGGGCGAGCGCGTCCTCGGTGAGGACCCAGGCGACCCCAACGACGGCTACTTCGTCAGCCCGACCATCTTCGAAGTCGACCGGGACGCCACGGTTGCGCGCGAGGAGATCTTCGGCCCCGTCCTCTCCGTGATAAAGGCCCGAGACTTCGACGAGGCCCTAAGCGTAGCCAACGACAGCCCCTACGGCCTCACCGGCGGCGTCTACTCCAAAAACCGCTACCACCTCGAGCGCGCACGCCAGGAGTTCAAGGCCGGCAACGTCTACTTCAACCGAGGCATCACCGGAGCCCTCGTCGGTGTCCAGCCCTTCGGAGGCTTCGGCATGAGCGGCACCGACTCCAAAGCAGGCGGCCCCGACTACCTACCCCTCCACATGCTCGCCAGGACGGTTGTCGAGAGGTTTTGATGGCAGTTCAGGAAGAGCAAAAAGCTGACTTGCTGACAAGCGGAGCCCGAAAAGCGCAGCCTGCTGACTAAAGCCCGCAGCCCGCGTGTCCGATACCTGTCTCACAGAGGTGAGGCGACCGCAAGCGAGGAGGATACGTGAGGAGTATCGGTGCTGGGCCCGACGGCGAGCAAAGACTGGTACTAGGCTTCGATGCTGGGTGCGCGAAGTGTAGCAACGTGGCGTTGCAGATTCGGGAGCAGGTCGGGGATGAGATCGAGGTCCTCAGCCTTAGTGATTACCTGGTGCAGGATTGGCGGGAGCGGGCGCTGGGGGAAGACGCTCCCTGGGCTCCGACCCTCCTAGAGGTCAGCGGCGCCGGCGTCGAGGCGCGGACCGGCTGGAGGATGGGGGCCCATCTGGCGCGCCGCATCGGCACGGCCGCCACATGGCGGGTCATGCAAGTTTTGGGCGAGCACGATATCGTGCCCACGTCGCCTCGCATGGAGAGGGTCGCGAGGGTGACAGACCGTTTTTCACGTGCCCGGTTCCTCAAAGGTGTGGCCGGAGCCCTGATCGCCGATTCCGTCCTGTCAGGGGCCAAGCCGTTCGCCGGGAAGGCTTCGGCCCGGGGATGGAAACACCCGTTGGAAAGGGTCGAGTTCAAATCCAAAGAACTCTTGCATGGCTCGGCGCGGCGGGAGGCCTTGAGATCCGCGGCCGGGAGCCAGGACGTGAAGAACGTCTGGAATGGCTCGTCGCTGCCGTCCCGGGGAGCATTCGCGGTACGCCACGCCCTCGAAGACGGCAACCACTTGACGGCCGTCTCCTGGACCGTATCCGAGAAGGTCCTAGTTTACTATGAGGCGGACCGGCCCTTAGGGAAACTCTCGTTCGGAGGCCATGCTCCTCGGGTACGTGCTCGCCGAAGAAGTCTGGAAGGAAGCCGAGAGCGTAAACGGTAGACGGCGGGGCGTCGTCACCGACTCCGCAGATACTACCGACGCCGCGCCGGCCGTCCATACCCGCGCCCGCGGGTGCTGCAGGTGGAGATGGGGCTGTGTCGTCGCGGTGAGCTCAGCGTACGTCAGTTGCGCTGGCTCGTGCGCAACCTGCGTTGGAACCCCGGCCAAGTGGTCCTGCCTTTCGTGCCTCTCGTGCGCCATTGTGGGTTGCCCACTAGGTATTAGGCGGTGTTGCCGTAAGCTTTGTTAGAGCTTCACGATGTAGCGACGAGGCGGGTTCGCAGGATAGTCTGCGAGCCCGCTCGGGCGCGACCGACAACGCGAGCGCGGGCTGCGACAAGAGAGAAGTAGTGCAGTGGACAGAGGTTGTTCTCATCGAGGGGATACCTGCTAATCGCGATCGTTTTCTCTGTCATCGGGACTACTTTGAGCGTGATCATGGGCCTGTACTGGTTCGCGCTGTCACAGGCTGGGTTCACGGTGGCGGTGAGCTTGATCCTGGCAGGTGTGGAACGAAAGGGGGGCGTGTTTTGGCCGACCCTGTTCTGGGTCTCCCTGGCCATCTCGGTGTTGGCACTCCTCGCTGAGGGCTTGACGTGAAACCCGCGGTGCCAGGTGGCTCTGACCGGCTGATAAGCCTGCGAAACAGGCGCCTGGCTTCGCCCGGCTGCCTGGTGAAAGCTACTCGGAGGCCCTGACACCCTCTTTCGCCCGCTCGAACTTGCCGGAGAGGATCGTGGCTACCTGGATTACGGGGCTGAGTGCGGGGCCGTAGGGTGGGGAGTAGGCGAGGTCTATGTTGACGAGGTCGGGGTAGGAGAGCCCTCCCCAGAGGGCCGTCGCGCAGATGTCGATGAGCTTGTCCGATGAGGCACCAGCGGCCTCGGCGCCGAGCAGGCGTCCCGTGGCGCGGTCGGCGATGAGCTTCAGGAACACTTTCTCCGCGCCAGGGTAGTAGGCCGCGCGGTCGTAGGTCGAGAGGCTCGCGCCCACGGTCTCAAAGCCCGCGTCCGCGGCCGCCTGTTCGGAGAGGCCGGTCTTGCCCACGCCGAGGTCGAAGACCTTGAAGATGCCGGTGCCAAGGGTGCCGGGGAACTCCAGGGTATCTTCCCCCGTGGTGGCGTTGGTGCCTGCGACGCGGCCCATCTGGTTCGCCGTGTCGCCGAGGGGAAACCACGCCGGTTCGCCGCTGGTCAGGTCGGTCGTCTCTACGCAGTCCCCTGCGGCCCAGATCTCGGGGACGTTCGTCTTCATGTGTTTGTCTACCAGAAGGGCGCCTGTCCTACCGATCTCCGCCCCTGCTTCCGAGGCCAGCTCGACGTTCGGTCTTATGCCCACGCCGACGATCACGAGGTCCGTCTCGAGCTCCGTGTTCCCAAACCGCACGCCGCGCACGCGATCTTCGCCGGTGAACGCGTCGACCTTCTCGCCTGTAAAGATGTTGACTCCGTGGGATTCGAGCTCGGCCTCCACACTCTCCGAGACCTCGGGGCCGTAGGCGAGGGCTACCCTGTCCTGTCCTTCGATCAGGGAGACCTCTATCCCGAGGCTGCACAGGTTCTCCGCGACCTCGAGCCCGATATAGCCCCCGCCGACGATGGTCGCCTTCTCTGGAGAATACGTTTCTGCGTACGACCTGATCCTGTCCGCGTCGGTGAGGAAGCGGAGCTCGAAAACGCCTTGGAGGTTGCTGCCGGGGATGGGGGGGAGAACAGCCCGCGCGCCGGTTGCGACGACGAGCCGGTCGTAAGTGTCTTCGAAAGTCCTGCCCGCGCTCAAGTCGTGCACGATGAGTTTTCTGGCGGAGGCGTCTATCCTTTCTACCCTGTGGCGGACCAGGACCTCGATGTCTTTTTGCGCAAACTTCTCGGGGGTACGTGCCACGAGCTGTTCGCGCCTTTCGACGATGCCCGAGAGGAAGTAGGGCAGGCCGCACTCGCTGATCGAAGGTTCAGGTTCCTCCTGGTAGACCGTGACCTCCATCTCGGGGTCAAGCCTACGCGCCCTCGAAGCCGCTTTCGTACCCGCCGCCACGCCGCCCACGATCACAAGCCGCATAGGTGAAATCCTTCCCGCTTTTGTCCCCTCGCTGCCAATAAGTCTACAGGAAGTCAGCATCTCAGCACTTCAGCAAGCCAGCACTTCAGCTTGTTGTGCCTCGTGGCCGATCACCTGTCGCCACCTGTAGCGGAACGCGTGGTTCGAGGTAGATCGTTGCCTCTGTATGCCGCTCCGATTGCGGCGTTCCGCGCTCTCCCTGAACGCAGAAAATCCCCCGGACAGACTCCGGGGGATTTTCCAGGTGTATGACTATTTGGTTTTGCTAGGCACTCTTGGCGGCCTGGTAGCGCCTCTCGGCCTCGTCCCAGTTCACCACGTCCCACCACGCCTGTATGTACTCCGGCCGCCTATTCTGGTACTTCAGGTAGTAGGCGTGCTCCCACACGTCCAGCCCCATCACGGGCGTCTTGCCCTCC
>DATDKB010000246.1:0-5097 GCA_036520255.1 Rubrobacter sp.
ACGCGGCGGCCTCCCTGTTCGAGACCTACGCCAGCTCCGGCAAGCTGATGGAGCTCTACGACGCCGCCATAGCGGAGCGGGACCGGCAGAACGGCCGGAGCGACGGCCAGGCCGCCCGCAGGAGCGAAGGGCTCGCCGAACAACTGAAGGCGGTCGAGGACGAGCGCCTGGGCTACCTGCGCCAGAACGCGCGCGGCCTGCTGGCCGCCGCCGAGCTCGAGCGCCTGCTCTCCGAGGTGGACGAGCGGCGCGAGACGATCGCCGCCGAGCTCCGGAGGGCGCAAGACGCGGCCGAGCAGGAGCGCGAGCCGGAGGCGGTCCGGCGGGCGCTCTCCGGCGTGGCGGGCTACGATCCCGTCCACGCCGATTGGGCGGAGGACCCCGACGCGGTGCAGCCGTACTACTTCCTGAGCGTCGCCGCCACGCGCGAGGAGATCCACCAGGCCTACATCAAGACAGGCGCCCGCTTCGCCGTGGCCGTCGACGGGACGCTCGCCCTGGAGCTCGATCCGTTGCAAACCGATCGCACATACACGGCAACGAGCTGTGGGAGTTCGACGAGAACGGCCTGATGCGCCGCCGCGACGCCTCGATCAACGACTACACGATAGACGAGTCCGAGCGCCGCATCGTCTAACCGGCGGCCCCCTGCCGTCTGCTAGACTTCTCGCGACGGTAACGGTAGAGAGGGAGGGCGATGGTCGACCATCTCGTGTTTTTCGCCGTGAGGGAGGATGCTTCGCAGGAGGAGGTCGAAGACCTCGTCTCGTCTATCCGAAGCTTGGGTGAGGAAGTCCCGAGTACTGTGGACCTCTCCGTGGGTGAGGACTTCTCGGGGCGTTCGGGTGGATATACCCACGCCCTATTCGCCCGCTTCGAGGATGCAAGCGGGCTCCGGCAGTACATGGAGCATCCCGCGCACCTGGCCGTTGTCGAGAAGCTCGACGCCACCACGACGGGCCGCATCGTCGTCGACTACGAGTTCTAGTCTCGTGGACAGACCCGACTACGAGAACATAACGGCGAGCGGGCTGAAGGGCAGGCTAGATGCCGGAGACAGGCCCGTGCTCCTGGACGTGCGCGAGCCATGGGAGTTCGAGCTGGCCCGTATCGAAGGCTCGACGCTCATCCCCATGTCGGAGCTGGAGAGGCGTTTCACCGAGCTCGACCCCGCCGCAGAAACAGTGGTGGTCTGTCACCGCGGCAACCGCAGCTCTTACGTAACCCAGGCCCTCCAGAGGGCAGGCTTCGAGAATGTCCTCAACCTCGAAGGCGGCCTCGACGCCTACTCGTTCGTGGACGATTCCGTTCCGACGTACTGAGGTGAGGTTCCGGAGAACCCCGGCGCAAGAAACACGTCGCACCTGGCCGCCTTCCGGCCTCGTTTCCTACCTCTCCGGCGCGGTGTCCCAGTAGATGCCTGTAACGTAGGAGCCGGTGGCGGCTCGTGATCGTAGCGCTCACGAGCCGCCACCCCCTCGCGGCGCCCTCGTCGGGGTATTCCTGGACCTCGGCTTGGTGGCTCTTCTGCCTCATCTCGCCCGCCACGATCTCCGCCCGGTAAAGCCCGGTAGGCTCTCGATCCTCGCTCTTAAACACTAGACCTTCCTCGCTCGTCACCCGGCACCCCGTGTACCTGCCGTCCTGGGATGCGTCGTCGATCAGTACACGCAAGTGGGCCGGGACGCCCGTAGCGGTCCCGGCCCTTTGTGCTGTGGGGGACGCACCTTACCCCGGGTGCCCACCCGAGTACCGTGAGAGCGTTTCTGCGGTGGGTGTGGGTATATCAGCATCTTGTTCGCACGTATCCCGCTCTTCATCACGTCGCCATGATGGCAGACCCTGGGCTATGGCGGATCGTCCGAACGCATGATTTATCGGTAGTCTATTCTGCGTAGGGACGTTACCGGACTCCTCCGGCGTAACGCCACGGATGCGGCACAGGCCTGGTAACGTGGTCGGGGAATACGGTCGCGGAGAGGGGGAGAGGTAGATGGAGGAATGGCACGACTTTTTTCTGGCCCAGGCCGGGGCCGCTGGGGTTCTCACGGGGCTGGTGTTCGTCGGTGTTTCGATCAACCTGGAGAAAATACTGTCCGACCCGCGCTCCGGCCTCCCCGGCCGGGCCGCGGAAGCCCTCGTCCTGTTGGTAGCCGTGCTCACGGCCGCCGTTCTGCTGCTGGTGCCCGGGCAGAGCACGATGCTGATAGGGGGAGAGGTGCTCGGGGTGGGCTTGGCCGCGTGGGGTTGGGTGGTGACCATCCAACTGCTGCTACTGAGGAGCTGGCGGACGATGCGCCCCGGTCTGCGCGGACCTTTCGTGGTGCGCGTGATGCTTTGCCAGATCGCCACGCTACCGTTGGTGGTCGCCGGCGTTGTCCTGCTGGCGGTCGGGCTAGGAGGCCTGTACTGGCTCGTGGCCAGTATGGTCTTCTCGATCCTCGTGGCGTTGTTCGAAGCGTGGGTGCTGCTCGTCGAGATCAACCGTTAAGGAAAGGATGAACTCGCAAAACATCACTCATTTGAGGGATGTACCCACTGACCGAAAGTTGCTAGCGTTCTCTCTTGCCAGGGAGGCCTTAAGGAAAAGGAGGAACCGTCGATGAGACGGAGCGTAATACTGTGCACGATGGTGGCCGTGGCCCTGGTTCTGGGCGCCAGCACGGTGGCCCTTGCCGCCACCGTAAACTGCACCGCCGCCGCCGAGTGTACCGGCACCCGCCACGGCGACATCATAAACGGCTCATCCGGTGCCGACGAGATGAGCGGCCGCGCTGGCGACGATCTCATGAAAGGAAACGGCGGGTCGGACGAAATGTAGGGCGGTCTGGGTGCCGATAAGGTCTTGGGTGGTCCAGGCGCCGACAAGTCCGTGTGGGGCGGGGAGCAAATCGGCGCTTCATCTTCCTTTACCTACCCCGAAAAGAGCGGCGACATCGCCTCCGGCGGGCCAGGTGGCGACTTTGTCTATTGCGGCTTCGGCCTGGGCGGTGCGGACCTTGTCTACGGCAACGGAGCCAACGACACCATCATAGTCGCCCAGAGGGGTTTTCCTAGCTCCATTGGCAAGGTAAAGGTCACCAAAGAAGTAGTGGACTGTGGAACTGGAGAGGATACGGTATACCGCGACAGAAGGCTGGACGTGATCGCCGACGACCGCGAGCACAAGAGGAGCAGTTATCCCGACATGATGGCTGCGGCGCCGGAACGTTCTCCGGTAATGGGAGGATTGTTCGAGGCTACGACTTCTGGACCGTAGGGCAGAGATCGGGAATAGCCAACGCCTGTTGGGGCGGAGCCGCTAACGGCTCCGCCCCTTTTGCCCCGGTGCGCAGATCGCGTCCAAAGACCCTGCGAACTCGGCTCTTCTGGCCCGATTGCGCAAGTTCACGGATGTACCCAGCGTGCTTTATGGACTAGGGTGACACCGTCGACACAGGCCGATACAAACGGGAGGAAGGGAAAAGTGGCTACGCCAGGCGCAATAGCGGAAGCAAACAAGGCGGTGGTTCTACGCTACGTCGAGGAGGTCTGGAACTCTCACGGCCTCGACGCCATCGACGACCTCGTCTCGGCCGACTACGTCAACCATGCCGCCGGCACTGAGGAGTACCGTCATGGCGGCGCCAGGCGCATCTGGGAGTGGCTCTTGTCGGTCTTTCCCGACCACCGCTTCGAGGTCGATGATGCCGTAGCCGATGGGCAGACGGTGGCGCTTAGGGGCACTATGACGGGCACGCACGAGGAGGAGCTGATGAGCATCGCGCCGACGGGAAAGCGCGCCGCCGCCCAGCGGTCGCATTGGTTCCGCGTGGAGGTAGGCAAGTTGGTCGAGCACTGGGCGGTGAGGGACGACCTCTCCATGCTGCACCAGCTTGGCGTTCTGCCCTCCTGACCCGTCCTGTTCACCACCTCTGAAGTTCGACGATTCTGCGAAGTGATCGCGTGCGACGTTTTCGTAAGTCCGCGAGAGAAGGACGCACTCGGGGCTACTCTGCCCTGACTATCTCCTCGATACGCCTGTAGAGGCCCGAGGCCAGACCTTCCGGTTCTGAGGAGCGTTCGGCGAGCATCGCTGCTACCCGGCTTGTCTCCGTCTCGCCGGAAATCTCGAAGGTGAGGACCACGGGATCGGTGTCTTCGAGGCCCAATTCTTCCGTGATGGTTCGTCGGACTCCTGAGACGTCGTGGCCGGTACGGGCGGAGATCTCACGGCTCACGGCCTCCGGGTCGAACTCCTGGCAGACCTCGATGCCACCGCCCACGCGCCGCTCCCACCACCAGGTGGCGTTCACGCCCGTGAAGCCCTCGTTCACCAATGCCGTCGCGCCGTCGGCAAGAAGTTCTTTGAGCTGTTCCGGCATATACGGTTTATACCAGCCGCGGGCTTACGCGCGAGGATTCGCTACAGTACAATGCGGCGAGGGAAGGAGGAATCCGATTGCTTCTCGTAAAAGACTCGATGGCGCGTGAGATCGCGACGCTCTCGCCGGACGAGACGGCGGCGACGGCGCTCGCCCTGTGCCGGGAGCGCCGGATCAGGCACCTCCCCGTGCTGACGCAGGGACGGCTCGTCGGCGTAGTCTCGGACAGGGACCTGCGCTCCTCGACCCCTGCGCTCGGCGACCCGGAGCGGGCCGCGGCCCTGCAAAGGGTCCTGGTGGAGGACGTGATGGCCCGCGAGGTGTTTACCGCCGATCCCGACGATCCCATAGAGCAGGCGGCGAACACGATGCGGGAACGCAAGATCGGCTGTCTGCCCGTGCTTGAAGGCGAGGAGCTGGTCGGCATTATCACCGCCTCCGATGTGATGGAGGCGCTCGTCTACCTGGTCGGCGCCCACGAACCGGGGAGCCGTATGGAGGTTGCCGTTCCGGATAGACCCGGGACCCTGGCAGGTGCCGCCGGAGTGTTCGGGATGTGCGGCATCAACATCGTGAGCACCGCGATGGGGGCGACGCGGGAGCCCGAGGAAGAGGGAGCCTCGAGAGAGCGCATAGTCGTTTTTAGGGTGGACACCATCGACACCAACGAGGTGGTCGGGTACCTGGAGGATGCCGGCTACTCCGTGCTGTGGCCGCCAACACCTTGAGCGGC
>DATDKB010000247.1:0-16654 GCA_036520255.1 Rubrobacter sp.
ACGCCGCGTCGCTGGAACTCGGCGAAGGCGTGGCGAAGGAGGGCGAGGCCCAGGCCGCGGTTTCGCCAGGGACGGCGCACGCCTACGACGTTGACCCATCCCTCGCCGGCGAGCGTCTTGCAAAGGGTGGCGCCCGCAATCTCGTCGCCGTCTATCGCCAGAAACCAGAGCGCGGGATCGAAGCTCCCTGTTTCGGTGATCCCGACGAACCGCTCGAACGTGCCGCGCGGCCGTCCCCACATGTCCCGGAAGGCGTCCTCGACGGCCTCGAAGAGCGGCCGCTCGTCCTCGCCCGAGACAAAGGTACGCACGGAGATGCCAGCGGGCCAATGCGGTTGGGGAGGGGCTTCGTAGAGCTCGGTCTCCATCACGTAGACCCCTCGCACCGGCGCGTAGCCGAGGTCTTTCAGTAGCTGTTGCGCACCCTCGTTGATCCTGTTAATGAAGTGTTGGACGACGACGCGCGCGTCCTCGGGGGCGTTGGGCATACGCTCGCGCGTCCAAGTCTCGCTCCAGGAGATCAGGTAGGTTCCTATACCCAGTTCTCGAAAGTCCGGGTGGACGTAGCCGTAGACCGAGACGGTCACGAAGGAGCGGTTGATCACATCCGCGTAGGCGGCGATGGTGCCGTCGGGCGCGACGACGGCCACGGCGTCCTCGGCGAGGTCTAGGGAATGCCAGTCGTCAAGCAGCTCATCCACGCTCATGTTCGACGCGCCGGTGTCGGCCAGCTCGGAAGCGTAGATCAGAGCCGCCATCGCCTTGGCATCCTCGCGCCGCGGTGCCCTCGTCATGTAGCCTTCCGGCAACCCCGTCATGGCGACAAAGTTAGCATAAGCAAGAATTTCCCGGGAGGAAGAGGCTCCCGCTGAATGCCGTCAGCCGACCTGATCCGCCATCTCCATGACCTTGCGAACGGTTCGCCAGTTTCGGGCGGTCGCCGGCTCGCCTAGCAGCTTCTCGGCGTTCGCGGCGAGTTTGGACCTGCCTATGCCGTCCGGCGCGTGCAAATAGAAGACGCTCTCGCTGAGAACGAAACGTTCCCGATCGCTTTTTATACCTTCGAGGGCGTCGAGATCCGGACGTTTCGGCGAGGCGGCCAGAAAATATACGTGCAGCGTCCTGGGTTCGGACTCCGCCTCGGGGAACGGATTGGACCGAACCGCCCGCTCCATCTCCTCCGATCCCAGCACGAGCACCCTTGGCTCGAAACCGTGGCGCTCCTCGATCGCGGCCGTGACCTTGTCCGAAAGCAACGAGGCGTTCGTCTCCTCGCTCCGGAAAACGGCATTGCCGCTCTGAATGTAGGTCGCGACGTCCCGTGCACCGGCGTTCTCCATGGCGGCCACGAGGTCCTTAATCGGCAGCCTGTTGTTCCTGCCAACGTTTATCCCCCTGAAGAGCGCGACGTACGTTTTCATCCGGTCCCTTCTTCTCTCGCGGTCAACCCTCTCACCGACGCCCAAAACCTGCCCTGGCACAGTCCCCGAGGATGATTCTACGTACGGAGAGGGCGTGCCCCACCATCCATCCGACAAGTTTCGGCGGGCAGTAAGGGTCGCTCTGCCACCCCGGCGAGCATCTGAATCAGACACGAAAAAGGCTCCCCCGACAACGGGGGAGCCTCGGGTGTTGCTATTTCAAGGTCCTTACGAGGAGACCCTCTCCCTTACCGCGAAGGTCAGGCCTTCCTCGGCGCGGTCGATGAGGACGGTATCGTCGGGCCCGAACTCGCCGCCGATAATGCGGCTGGAGAGCGGGTTCTCGACGTAGCGCCGGATGGCCCTCGTGAGCGGACGTCCGCCAAACTTCGGGTCGTAGCCTTCTTCGGCCAGAAACTCCTTCGCAGCGTCGGTGGCCTCGATCTGGACGCGCTGGCTTTCGAGGTGCTTGTTCAGGCGCGAGAGCATGATGTCAACGATCTTCAGCACGTCCTCCTTGGTGAGGGGCTGGAAGACGATGATCTCATCAACCCTGTTGAGGAACTCGGGCCTGAAAGCCCGCTCCAACGCCTCGCGCGCCCGGCGCTCGGTCTCGCGGAAGTTCACGCCGTCGCCAGAGGTGAAGCCGAACTGCCTCGTGGAGACGAGGTGCTGGCTGCCCACATTCGAGGTCATGATGACGACCGTGTTCTCGAAGTTGACAGTCCTGCCCTTGGCATCGGTCAGCCGTCCGTCGTCGAGCACCTGAAGCAGCGTGTTGAAGACGTCGGGATGGGCCTTCTCGATCTCATCGAACAGGACGACCGAATACGGCCGGCGACGGACTTGCTCAGTTAGCTGTCCGGCCTCCTCGTAGCCGACGTAGCCGGGAGGGGCGCCGACGAGCCTGGAGACGGTGTGGGACTCCTGGAACTCGGACATGTCTATCCGGATCATGGCGTCCTCCTCGCCGAAGAGGTACTCGGCGAGGGTGCGCGCAAGCTCGGTCTTACCGACACCGGTCGGGCCGAGGAATATGAAGCTACCAACCGGGCGCTTGGGATCCTTGATGCCGGACCTGGCGCGCCTGATGGCCTCGGCCACGGCCCTGACCGCGGGCTCCTGCCCGACGACCCGCTCGTGCAACACTCCTTCCAGGTTGAGAAGCCGTTCGGCCTCCTCCTGCACGATGTTGGTCGCGGGCACGCCGGTCCACTCCTCCAGGATGCGGGCGATGTCCTCGCGAGTAACCTCGGGGGAGTCGGTCTCGCGGCGTCCGGCCCAGCCCTCGTGCTCCTCGTCGAGCTCGGCCTTGAGCTGCTCGATGCGCTGCTTGAAGCCGGCGGCTTTCTCGTAGTCCTCAGCCCTGACGGCGTCTTCCTTCTCGCGCTCGAGGCCTGCTATCTCCTCCTCGATGCGCTTGACGTCCACGGGCGGTACCGTCGAGCGGAGCCGCACCTCGGCCGCGGCCTCGTCGAGGAGGTCGATGGCCTTGTCGGGCAGGAAGCGGTCCGTTATGTAGCGGTCGCCGAGCTGGGCTGAGGCGATGACGGCCCCCTCCGTGATCTTGACCCTGTGGTGCGCCTCGTAACGGTCCCTGAGGCCGAAGAGGATGGCAACACTCTCGTCGACCGTCGGCTCGTCCACCAGCACGGGCTGGAAGCGTCGCTCCAATGCCGGGTCCTTCTCGATGTGCTTGCGGTACTCGTCGAGCGTGGTGGCCCCGACGACCTGCAGCTCGCCGCGCGCGAGCGCGGGCTTAAGCATGTTGGAGGCATTCACCGCGCCTTCCGCCCCGCCGGCCCCGACGATGGTGTGCAGTTCGTCGATGAACAGGACGATGTCCTGCTCCTCCTGCTGCAGCTCCTTGAGCATCTGCTGCATCCGCTCCTCGAAGTCCCCGCGAAAGCGGGTGCCCGCGACGAGCCCGCCGACGTCGAGCGCAAGCACGCGCTTGCCCTTCAGCGACTCGGGGATGTCCTCGGAGACGATGCGCTGGGCGAGCCCCTCGGCCACCGCCGTCTTGCCGACGCCGGCCTCACCGATCAGGACGGGGTTGTTCTTCGTCCTGCGGGAGAGGATGCGGATGACGCGAGAGATCTCCTCGGCCCTACCTATAACCGGGTCGAGCTCGCCATCGCGCGCGAGCTGCGTGAGGTCCCTGCTGACCTGATCTAGGGTCGGCGTGTTGCTGGTGGGGCCCTGCTGCCCACCACCCATGCCGGGTCCACCGGCAGCGGCACCGGGCATCCCAGCACCCGGGCCCATCTGCGCCCCACGCTGCTGCATGAGGCGTAAGATCTCACGCCTCAGGGCCTCGGCGTCGTTGGCGCCGTGCTGCTGCAAGATCCTGTACGCGTTCCCGTCGCCCTCGCCGAGCAGCCCGAGCAACAGGTGTTCGCTCCCAACCTGCCCGGCGCCCATCTGCTTTGCCGCCGCGAAGGAGAGCTGCAACGCCCGCTTGGAGCTAGGGGTGAACGCGTAGATCTCCTCCCCGGGGTCGCCGAGGACCTCCTGGAACCGCGAGCGCATACCGTTTACGTCGGCACCGGCGCGCTGCAACGCCTCCGTCGCCACGTTGTCGCCGGTTACGATGCCCGCTAGCAGGTGATCGGTCCCTATAGCAGCGGTCCGCGTGGTGCCAGCCGAAGCTTCGCGGGCACGCATAACGGCCTGCTGCGCCTCACCGGAGAGCGCATCAAACAAACTGCCCTGCCCGCCCTGCTGTTGCTGGATCAGGTTCTGGAGCATCGCGAAAGGGTCGTTCCCGCCCTGAGCGCCCCCGATCATGCCGAGCTGACGCGCGCACTGCGTGCAAAGATAGTTGCTCGCACGCCGGTCTCCCTGCTGCTGGACGACCTGCACGCTCGACGGCCTGATCCCACAATTCTCACATATCATTCGTCAAAAGCCTCCCGTATAAAATGTCCGTACTCCCTCGTTCTCCGTACCGGGACAAACATAGCTGTAAGAAATCTTAGCCTGGCACGCTCATATTTTATTACTCTTTTGTATCAGATCAAGGTAATATCGGTCACGGTTGTGAAAGGTACATTGCTTTTTGGGTAGACTGCGGGCGGTAAATTGTGATCCCGGGTCGGCCGCGAGGTCTGCTCGTGAAGCGGTGGGCTTTGTGGCTGGAGGGGAGGCGATGGTGGGCTCGGATGATAGGATCGAACGCGCGGGGCTACTCTACGAGCGCGCCGTCTTCGGAGGTGATGCCGGTGCGCTTGCGACCGCCAAGCGGGAGTTGGACGGGGTGGAGGCGGATCTCGCCCTGGCCCGCGGCCGAATCGTCCACGCGCGATTCCTCGAAGGGTGGGACGAGGATCCGCGCGAGCTAGCTTTGTTCGAACGCGCGGTGCGACTCTACCGGATGCTCGGCGACGCGCGTGGCGAGGGAGAGACGCTATTCTGGGTCGGCGTCTTCCATCAGGTTATCAGGCACGACGACGGCACCGCAGTTCCCGCCCTCAAACGATCTCTCGAGCTCGCGACGCAGGTTGGCGACAGGCCGACGATGTCCTACGCGCTCAGACACTTGGGCATCGCGGAGCATACGGCCGGGCGGTTGGAAGCGGCGCGCAGGCTGTTGGAGGAGTCGGTGCGGCTGCGGCGGGAGGTAGGGTTCTTGCCCGGGGTCGCGGCAAACCTGGTCGGTCTGATCTACATCGCTGCAGCGCAAGGCCGCCGCGACGAGGCGCTTGCCACCGAAGCGGCCGAGGCCGCCCAGGCCAGTGGCGCCCGTGGCCTCTTGAGCCAGGTCGAGGAGGCGCGAACCCGGATCTAGCCAGGCGGTCGGATCGGGCTCCGAGGGCATCCTCTGTCCGTATACTGCCCGTAGGGTTCCGGGCGAGAGGAGGCGAACATCGCGGGCAGGGATATTGACCAGTGGGGATGATGCGCCGGGGATGAACGCCGCGGTGCGGGCCGTGGCCCGGACGGCGTTCTTCAAGGGCTGGGACTTGATGGTGACCTGGGCCGGCTAAAGGGGACTTCTGGAAGGCGTGATCTACCTGATGGACCGGCGCCGCCTCGGGGGGCCGTGCTCGGGACCGGGCATTCCGCCGAGTTCGCGATGCCCGAGGGACGGAGGAGGGCCACCGGAAAGCTCGCCGAGGCCGCGGTCGAGGCCCTTGCCGACGAAGAATCAGGCGTGATGGTCGCGTTCAGGGGGACGCGGGTCGACCGCGTCCCGCTCGAAGACGTGGTGGGCAAAGAGCGACCCCTCGACCCCGACCTCTACAAGATAGCCGAGGTGCTGGCGGAGTTGCCGGAGTAAGCAGTCGGGCACGGGGTATATCTGGATCAGAAGACAGCTAATCTGGAGGACGACTTGCAAGAATCAGGTCTTATCGGGCTCGAGGCGCGGGCGGCGGACGGCACGGAGTTCGGTCGCATCGCCGAAGTGGTGACGGATGAGGAAGGCGGGGAGGTCACGTACGTCGTCGTCGAGACGGAGGACGGGGAACGATTGGAGATACCGATTACCAGCCTCTCCCTCGACCCCGACGCCGATTTCGCGACCTTCCAGGCCGTCGCTTCGGACGTAGCGTCAGGCGACCACACGGATGACGAGGTCGAGCCGCAGGACTACGCCCCCGATGAGATCGACGACGAGAGCGAAGAGGACTACGAGCACGAAGGCCAGCTCGTCACGGATCCCGAGGACGAGAACGAAACCAAACACGTAGAAGACCTGAAGACGCGCGAGGACTGGGAGGATGAATCCTACACCTCGGACTCCGGGTACCCGCGAAACGACGCCTACATCGACCCAGACACCGGCAAGGTGGAGGTAGACTCCCTCCTCAGCAATATCGAGAACGTTCAGCACGACGTGGCCGATTTGCTCGACGGCACGAACCTTCAGGTAAGAAACGTCAGGGAAGGCGTCGTAGAGCTGACCGGCGCGACCCCCACACAGGAGGATCTAGAGGAGATCGTACGCGAGGTCATGGGCCTCGACGAGATTCTGGAGGTCGATACTACGGACGTGGATGTAAGTTAGCCCTTCATCTCCCGCACCATCTTCCGGACGGCCGCGTACTGCGAGCCAGGCAAGGAGCGTGTCACAAGGGCAATCGCGTTCGTCACAAAACGAGCCCCGGCGTGCGGTGTGTTTTTCGCCTACGAGCTACGGCGCGAACCCGCTGATGCCTGTTGCCTGATGCCTGACGCCTCGATCCAACCCACTTCGGTAAAGTACGCGGCGTAGCTCTCCATGAGGTTCCCGTCGATGGCGGGCCGGCTCGGTCCGTCATCGCCCAGGACGCGGCGCGTGTTACCGTCGTCGTAGGTGTTGTCGTCCTTTAGCTCCTCGGCCGCGGGTGCGGCTCCACCCACGATCTCACCGGGAGAACCCTCCTCCGGGGAAGTAGCGTCTATTCTTTGCAGCCACTCATCATAGGAGACGCGCTCCAGCGGATAGCCCCCTTCCTCCAGGAGGTCGAAAACCTCGTCTGCGGGTGGAGGTTCGGGGTTGGCCAGGTGGAAGGTCCCTCCATAAGGATCAGGATTCGACGCGATGTGCAGCATGGCTTTGGCCACGAAGTCGACCGGCGTCATCTCCATCCGCCAGCCTTCGATCTCAGGCGCGCAACCCAGCCGCAACGATTCCGCGACCACGGCGCCGAGCAGGTCACGGGGGTTGGAAGCCCCCGTTTCGCTGTGCCCCGAGACGTTCCCGGGACGGTAGACGTTTACCGGCAGACCACGCTCTTCGGCCTCCCGCACCAGCTTCTCGGCGACCCACTTGGACTGACCATAGCCGTCATCGCGGGCATCAACGAAATCGTCGAGATCGACATCCTCCTCGCAGAGTCCCAGGTCCGAGGGGAAGATCCCGTTCGTAGAGACGTAATGCACGGGCCTAGCTTCGTGGCGGCAGGCCAGGCGCAAGACCTCTTGGGTGCCTCCGACGTTGGGGGCCCTCAACTCCGAGTAGGGGTAGAGGAGGTTGACGACCGCGCCAGGGTGGATGATGAGATCCACCTCCCGGGCCAGCGCGTCGAAGTCTTCCTCGTCTAGGCCGAATAGGGGTTCTGCGAGGTCTCCGGGAACGGGTAGGATGCGTTCCGCCCATTCGGTTTTCCACAGCCCGTAGCGCCGCAGGTTGGTCTCGATGGCATCCAGCCCGTCGCCGCGTGGCCTGACGAGGCAGTGGACGCGTGCTTCGGTTCCGGCGAGCAGCCCGTCGAGCAGGAAGGCCCCGAGGAACCCAGTCGTTCCGGTGAGGAAGACGTCATCGGCGTCCCGCAGGGTCGGCGTGCTTTCGGCGGGTTGCGGCAAGATCTCGGGGTCGAGGACGGCGTCGGCCGTGAGATCCTCGACGGTCGTCACCTTCCCTGCCGATCCGCCGCGCTGCAGCGCCTCTATCGTACCGAGCAAACCTTCTAGAGTCGGATCCTCCATGAACAGCGGCATCGAGACGTGGACCCCGAAGCCCTGTTCGATGCGGCTGGAAAGCTGCGCGGCTGCCAGAGAGTGCCCGCCGAGGTCGAAGAAGTTGTCCTCGGGTTGCACCTCTCCCTCGTCCAGGCGCAGCAAGTCCTCCCAGGCCCGCGCGAGCAGCGCCTCCTTGTCCTGACGGGGGGCGCTTTCGGGGAGCCTGGTGACTTCACCCGCCTCCTTGCGCGCGGGTCGGGGCGGCGGTGACGGGAGTTCGGAGCGATCGACCTTGCCAGAGGTTGCCTGAATAGGAAGCGACTCAAGCTCGACGAAGACGGAGGGAACCGCGTAGTGCGGCAGGCTGTCCTGCAGGACGTTTCTTATCTCCTTGCTTCGTCCCGTCCTGGGGTCGAGGCTCCAGCCGGAGTAGCGTTCTTCGTCCTCCGGGTCGGGCACTATGTAGGCGATGAGGCGTTTGTCCTCGCCTTCTTCGCCCTCCGAGATCACGACGCAGGATTTCACGGCGAGGCCTCTCTCGATGGCGGCCTCGACAGCGCCGAGCTCCACGCTGTAACCCCGGATCTTGACCATAAAATCAACGCGGCCCATGATCTCCAGGCTCCCATCGGAGAGGATGCGCGCCCTGTCGCCGGTGCGGTACATCCTCGCGCCGCTTGCGGAGGAAAACGGGTCCTCAGGGAAGCTCTCCTCCGTCTTCTCCGGCAGGCCGACGTAACCCCGCGCGAGGCAATCGCCGCCGACGAACAGTTCGCCTGCCTCGCCTTCGGGGGCCTGCTCGCCGCTCTCATCCAGGAGATAAAGACGGTTCCGGTTCATCGGAACGCCGACCGCGCAATACGTTGACTCAGGGTTCTCGACGAGTTCGCCCAAGTCGCCTGCGGCCACCTCGTGGGTCTCGCTGCAGCTGTAGACGTTCAGGAGGCGCGCGTTTGGCAACAGCTCCATAGCGCGTCGGATGAGCGTGCGGGTTACGACCTCGCCGTTCAGCCACAGCGTCTTCAGGTTCGAGAGCCTCTCGCCCAAGTCGGGGCCGCTCGAGTTCAGGACCGTCTCCAGGAGGGAAGGTGTGATCAGGGTCTCCGTGATCTCGTACTCTTTGAGAAAGCGGGTCAAGGCGCCCGGATCGTAGATGACGTCGTCGGGAATTACTACCGTCGTGGCCCCGCGCAAGAGCGGCCGCATCATCTCCCAGATAAAGAACACGTTGCACCCGACCTTGTCGCCTGGAGCATAGTCACTTATGCCGAACCGCCATAGGTAAGACCGCACCGGTGCCCTGTGCGGGTTGGCTATCCCCTTGGGCTTACCCGTCGTTCCAGACGAATACGAGACGAAAGCCAGGTTGTCCTGGCCGACCTCGGGACCGTCGTCTACCGCCGGCATATCCTCCAGCCTCTCATCCCAGCCCTCATCCAGGAAGAACGTCTCCGTGCCTTCGGGCAGGCGCTCCGCGTACCGCTCCTGCGTGAGAACGATGCGCGGGCCTGCATCGGCCACGACGTCGGCGAGCAGGGCCTTCGGGTAGGCGAGCTCGAGCACCAGGTAGGCGCCGCCCGCTTTCATGGCGCCGAGGCAGGCGACCACGTACTCGGCCCGCCGCTCCATGTAGACACCGACGGGTTCGTCCGGTTCGATGTCCTTGCTCCTCAGATACGCCGCAAGCCTGTCGGAGAGATCATCCAGCTCACCGTAGGTCAAGGAGATGTCTTTGTCTTCTAGTGCAACCGCATCGGGCGAGCGGCGCGCCTGCTCCCCGAAAAGCTCGTGCAAGCAGCGGTCGGTGGAAACGTTCATCCTATCGTCCTCCACGAGGGGATGCCCACCATGGGCCCCGTACCGGAGAGGCTTTCCGTGAAGAACGCCCACCAGAATACGAATACTAACGGGATGCCTGTATAAATACCAGGTGCGCCCACGCCAACCGTTGGGCTAAACGACCTTCGCATCGCGATCAACCTTTCCTTGCATTTCCTACAATGACAACGTGTTGCTTTGAACCGTGCGGGGCGCGACAGAATGCCGCAGTAGAAATGATGCAGACCATGCGCCGGTCGAAGACCCGAAGCGAAGCGGCCCGGAAAAGTTGCATGACATACTAACCCGACCGGATGTTTATTCCAGCGGCTATTTTGAAGATAGGTTTAAAGTTCTATTAAGTTTTGTTAAGTACAGAGATGCCAATCGGCGCCGGTTCAGCCTCACAGGACGCCGAGTACCTCCTGGATGCCGACGTAGATAAACAGCAGGACGGAGGCGCCGAGTTTGAGGTTCGCGAGCAGACCGTTGCGGTACTCGCGGGTTACGCGGCGGTTCAGGAGCCAGAGCAGCGTGCCTGCCAGGAAGAGCATAAACAGGGTGCCGAGGGAGGCGTAGGCGATCACGACCAGGAACGGCTCATCGAGGATGAGCAGCAGCATGGGGGGGAAGGTGATCCAGACCAGAAAAGTCCTGAAGAGGATGCCTTTCTCGGAGAGGTACGCCTCTCCCTCCTCTTCGGGGACGCGACGGATGGACCTCACCAGGTCACCGAAGAGGTAGGCATCGCCGTTCCACACCCCCGCGATAGAGCTGGTGGCTGCGGCCCAGAAACCGATCAAGAACAGCCAGCCCGCCGGGCCGAAGCGCTCCTTGATGGGGTCCGAAAGTGTCACGAGCCCGGCCTCGTCGGCGATGCTCTCTCCGTTTGCGAAGAGCAACTCGACCCCTATCACCAGCATCGCCACCATGAAGATGCCCGTCATAGCGTATCCGACCCCGAGGTCCAGGCGCATCATCGGGATCCAGGACGGCCGCCGCCAGCCGCGCTCGCGCACCCAGTAGGTGTACGAAACGAGCGTGAACGTTCCTCCCACGCCGCCGATCACGGCGAGAACGAATGGCAGCGAGCCTTCGGGCATCAGGGGCAGGACCGTGCCGAGCGCCAGGTTGCCGATGTCAGGACCGAGGAGCAGCGCGAGCCCCACGACCGTGACGAACATCGCGCCGACTAAGATCTCCATCATCCGTTCGAAGAGCTTGTACTTACCGATGATGCAGATGCCGAACCCGAACACGACCGAGTGCAAAACGGCCCACGCCCAGAAAGGCATCAGACCAGGGAACATGGCCGTCGTGGCCAGCGCGGAGGCAGACGGAGTCGCCGCCCCGAAAACGAAGGTCACCAGCGCTAGGTAGATTGCGAAGTACCCGCTCGCCCACAGGCCCATCGAGTGCCAGCCGTCGAGGATCGTCGTTCTCGTCGCCATAAACCAGCGTCCGAGGCCCTCGGTCAGCGCGAACTTCAGGCGGCGCCCATGACGACAGCCCAGACCAATACCGTCCCGTACTCCGTGCCCGCCGTCAGGGAAGAGACCATGTCCCCCGACCCCCGTCGCCGCGACGACGAGCCCGGGCCCGATCAACCTGAGACGGCTCCCCCAGGTCGAAGGAGCTTCCTGCCTTGCGGCGGCGTGCTGAAAGGGGGTTTCGGAACAGCAGCCGTTTCGAAACCCCCTTTCAGATCCGGCGCACCAGCAGGGCGTTTCCGAGGAGAAGCAGGATGACCTCCGAGACGGCGACCGAGGCGAAGGAGGGCAGGTAAGGCAGCCCGGCGCTTACGGTGAGCACCACCCCGACGCCGGCCGCGGTCCACAGGGCGTAGATGAGCGAGGCGAGGTAGGTACCGAACGTGGTGCCTAGCCCCTTTGCCACCAGGTAGCAGATAACGCCGCCCGATACGTCGACCAGGGGCATGAAGACCAGCTCGAGCGGGCCGGCGAAGGGGCTGAAGAGGTTGATGATCACGGTCCCAACACCGAAGGCGGGAATGACCGCCGGGTACTTTATGACGAGCGGCTTGAGGGCCTCCCCAAGCCTGAATTGTATCGGGCCGAAGGCGATGGGCGCGACGGCGAGGCTCAAGACAACGTAGAGCGCACCCACCACGCCCGCGATCGCGACCCTGCGGGCCGGGCTCTGTCCAATCATCGCCGTCTACTGCGCGAGCGCACAGCCGTCCTTGCGCGGGTCGCTTCCGCACGCCCTGACGCCGTTCTCGAAGACGCGGATGAGCTGGGCTCCCCCGGCCGGGATCATAAAGTCCTCCTTTACCTCCACGCGATGGCCGAGCCCGCGCAGCTTCTCTACCTCATCCACGGGCACGCGGCCCTCGATCAACAGTACGCCGTCCTCGTGGCGGTGGCGGGGGTGGTCGACGGCCTCCTGCGGTTCCATGCCGTAGTCGAGAAGGTTGACCATCAACCGTGTCTGTCCCTGGGGCTGTATGGCGGCGCCCATCACCCCGAAGACGGCCCAGAGGGCCCCTTCGTGGGTAGCGAGGCCGGGGATAATGGTGTGCATCGGGCGCTTGCCCGGGGCGATAGCGTTCGGGTGGCCGGGTTCGAGGCGGAACGAGTTGCCGCGGTTGTGGAGGCAGACACCGGTGCCTTCGGCGACGATGCCGCTACCGAAGGCCCTGTAGAGGCTGTTTATGAAGGAACAGCCGTTGCCATCGGCGTCCACCGCGCAAAGGTAGGTCGTGTCCCCGCCGAGCGCGGGTTCCGAGCCCTGCTCCGCGGCACGTTCCAGCGTGATGCGCTCGCGCAGGCTCGCGGCGTAGTCCTTCGAGATCAATCGTTCCGTTGGCGCCTCCGCATGGTCCCAGAACTCGGGGTCCCCTATCTCGTTGTGCAGGTCCTCGAAGGCGAGCTTCTTCGCCTCTACCTCGAGGTGGATGCGCTCCGCGCTCGATGGATGCAGGGAAGAGAGATCGAAGCCTTCCAGGATGTTCAGCATCTCGAGGGCGGCGACGCCCTGGCCTGGAGGTGGGATCTCATAAATCCTTACGCCCTCGTAATCGGTAGATATCGGCTCGACGAAGGTAGACTCGTGGGCCGCGAGGTCCTCCTCGGATAGGTATCCGCCCGCTTCTTGCACAGAGCGCGCGATGCTGGCCGCGATCTCACCCCTGTAGAAAGCGCCGGCTCCGTCCATGGCGACGGCCGAAAGGGTGGCCGCCAAGTCTACCTGGGAGAAAACCTCGCCCGCGACCGGTGGTCGACCGCCGGGCAAGAACGTCCTAGAGGCTGCATCGTTATCGCGGAGGACGTCTTGGTGCTCCTCCCAATAGCGGGCGACGACCTCGGCGACGGGATGGCCGTTCGCGGCGAGTTCCCAGGCGGGCTCGAGCAGATGCGCCAGAGGCTGGTTGCCAAAGCGGTTCGCCGCGTCCTCCCACAACCTGACGGCACCAGGCACCGTGACCGTAAGGCCGCCGCGCTCCGGCATCTCACTGAGACCCAGATCAAGAACTCTTTCTACGCTGACAGTGCCTGGAGCCCGTCCGGAGCCGTCGATGCCGGTAACCTGCCCCGTTTCGGACTCGTAGAAGAGGAGGAAGGCGTCACCCCCCATGCCAGTTTGCATCGGCGAGAGGACTACCATCGCGGCGGCCATGGCGACGCACGCGTCGGCGGCCGTCCCTCCGGCGTCGAGGACGCGGAGTCCGATCAGGGCGGCGGTAGGGTGCTCGCAGGCGACCGCCGCCTTCGTCCCGAAGACCGTCGAGCGGCCCCCCGCATCCGGCCTCCTTGAGGTGGTGTCTCCTCTCTGTAACACCAACGTAGAACCTCCTGTAAGGGCTCATGATCTCTCTTACAGTTTATAGAAAGGGGCCACGGGTATATTGGCGTAGACAACGAAGAGGAGGTAACTCATGGACGGCGGCAAAGGAATTTACGTAGGCGGGACCCTTCTGTCGATCGTGCTCTCGCTCGCCCTGTACTTTAGCGGCAGGCGTGAGACGGCGATCTTCGTCGGGCTCTGGGCCCCGACGATATTGAATTTGGGTCAGACCCTACTGGAAGACGATTAAACCCAACGTCCTATTTGTAACCGTTGGTGACACGGCCCGTGGGATTACGTTTCCGCGGGTCGTCCTAGAGTCTCCCGAACTCCCTGAGCAGATCGACAAGGGCTAGACGCTTCACGATCGGCCGTCCGTGGGGGTAGACCTCGATGTGACCTCTCCTTTGGAAGAACCGTCGTCTAAGCCGTCCGCCGGCACGCCGGCCATCTCTAGCTCCAAGTCTCCGCTCTTGGCCACCAGAACCTTCAGCCTAAGCATCTTGTAGAGTTGGTGGCGCTCCTCAGAGATCAGGGAGTCAAGCGCCTCCGGGGCCAGGGCTGCGTAGTGCTCGAGTACCGCGTCCCGGTCGCGCTCCATCTCCTCTACACGCTTCTCATGCTGTCGCAATGCCCCGAGTTCCCGCTCCGCCGTCTGGCGTGTCTCCTCCAGGGCCGCCAGCTCCTCGTCCAATTCCTTATCCGCTATACGCCCCTTGGCCGCAAGCCGCAAGAAACCGCGCCGCTCCTGGTCCACCTCCGAGAGCTTTTCCAACCAGTGCCTAACCTCTATCTCGGGGTCACCCCGTCTGCCGCTCCGCTCCAGCTCTATGGCCCGCTCCAGATCAGAACAAAGTTCCTCGGGGGTCAGCATGATACTCCGCACGAAGTTCCATACCTGACCCTCTAACTTGGTCGCACTGGCAAACCGTGAGTTGGAGCATCCCTCAAAACCTTGCCTGTCATACTGCGAGCAGCGGTAGTAGAAGTAGGTATAGCGCCGCCCACCTTTCGACTTCGAGCGCTTGCGGCTCTCAAGACGCACCCGCAGGACGCGCAGCGGCGAATCCCGCCCGAGAGCTCCCAGGAGCGGTGGCCTGCAGACGAAGGCACATGATTGTCCCTTATTTGCTCCCTCGCCACCTCCACCGTCTCACGGGGGATGCCGGAGTCCGGTACGGACACGGCGATCCACTCTTCCTTAGGTTTGGTATAGGAGGAGTATTTCCTCCCGTAGCGCCTACCGTCTCCGGAGACTTCCGAGACCGGCGCGCTGCGGTCGTGAGCACGACGGAGGTTACGCTGCAGGCGGCCTACGAGCTGGTCGAGATCCTCCAGAGCGCGACAGACGCCGAGCTGGTCGAAGGAGCCAGTCTTGTGGAAAGCGTTCGCAGCCAGCTGTCGCTAGCCGGGGTTGGTGAGCTGGTAAGTCAGCTAAGGGAAGCCGAGGGTGTGACCGAGGGCCTCATGCAGATGGGCGCCGCTCTGAGCCCGGCAACCTTCTGCATCCTTGCTGGGGCTCACGAGCGCGCGCAGTTGGCGATCCGGCGGGCGGAGGCGCTCGGCCCGCACGCGTAGCTAAACTATCGGGCCGGGGTATCCTTCGGGGTGTCCCGGCCCCATAGTAGCAGTCTCTTCTACTTCAGATGGTTCTTGAGGGCTTTCTCGGCCTTGCCTACGCCGCTTTTCGAGCCTCCGGTGCCCTTGCCCTTCTTACCACCGGACGCCTTGTCCTTAGCAGCCTTCTTCGCCGCCCCTTCGACCTTCTTGCCTATGCCGGCCATGTTGATCACCCTTCTCTTAGGCGTGTGTATCTATTCGCGTCTTTACCCCTCGGAGTACGCACCCAACCATCGAGGCGGGGCTATGCGAACGGTCCCTACCCATCCGCCGGGATCTCGGGGACGGCCCGAGGCGATTGTTGGAAAACAACCCCATGAACGAACGGCAAAAAGGAGGGGCCGGGACACCCCGAAGGATACCCCGGCCTTTAGCGTGCGCTCGTTCTTCTTTCGGGCCGCGCCGCGCCTCCCATCGCATCCGGTGCGGCCTCTGCTGTCCTGCGTGTGTACCGGCTGGCCGGTACACATTAGACTGATGTGGATAGTTGAGGGCTGTGCTGTAGGGAGAGGAGGGGACAAGTATGTCCGAGGCGCCCGCCAGGTATTGCCTTATCTGGCCAGACATTATTAGCAGCACCGAGATCTACCGTCTAGACCACAGCCGTCCAGGCATGTCCATCGACGGGTCGCATGGGCGCGGTTGGTCCGCCGGCCGCGTTCGAGGCCGTATTGAGAGACACCAGCACAGGCTGATTACTAGGTTGCTAGAATCCTGGCGCGGGTCGAGCGGGTTGCCGTCGGGACGTACGCACGATCACCGGTTACCCGTGCAGTGTAGCTAGCCAGGAGGAGAAGTTCGATGGAGAGGGCGTTCGGGATGGATATACCGCACAGTGTCGAGGAAGCTTGCGACCCGAGGCGCATGGTGCTACTCGTCTACGACATGCAGGTTGGCATCGCGAGCCAATTGCCCCACGGCCCCGAGGTCACCGCCAGGGTCCGGGAGGTGCTGGCTGCGGCTCGCGAGGGAGGCTTCCACGTGTTCTTCAGCCGCCACACGTCGCTGCCCAAAGAGCTCATGGGCGTCTCGCAGCTCAGGCAGGCAATGGTCTGGCAGCGTGTCAATAAGGTAGAGGACGTGGTGTCTCCTTTCCCCCCCGCGGCCCCCCAAACCCGGATCGTGCCGGAGCTCTCCCCGCTGCCGAGTGAAGCGGTCTCCGACAAAATCGCCATGAGCGCCTTCGAGGGAACCTTCCTCGATGTGACCCTGCGAGACTTGGGCGTAAACTCGTTCGCGATCTGCGGGATTGCCACGGAGATCGGGATCGAGCCGACGGTACGCCACGGGGCCGACCTCGGCTACATACCCGTGGTTGTAGAGGACGCGTGCGGGGCCGGGGACGAGGGGGCGGGGAGACGTTCGCTCGAGAGCTTGAGGTTCGCGGGGGACGCCATGTTCACCGACGCGGCAACCATCGGTTCTTTCTTCCGTAACACCGTAGCCTCCGCTTAGGAGACCGCTTTTAGCGTGCGCGGGGGAGGCACCGGACGGGGTCGCAAGTGGCATGAAGTGTGGCAGTGGCACTACCCTCTCCCTGTGCTCCGCGAGCGCACCGGACCTTCGGGAAGAGGGGTTCATCTCTTGTCGACCGCGCTCAC
>DATDKB010000248.1:0-9152 GCA_036520255.1 Rubrobacter sp.
CGTCGCTTTTTTCGTTCTCGCGTGGATGTTCTTGAGGCTGGCCAGCATCTTCTCGACGACCGAGCAGTCGATCAAGGACGTCTCCAAAGAGGTTGTCCCGCTTCTAGGGAAGACGCACGTCACGGTAGACAACATAAACAGCCAGCTCTCGCAGCTCGACGGGGCTGTGGGTGACGTCGCAGGGATGACGGGCGAGCTCGACCAGACGACGGCGGTCATAACCCGTGGCGTGAGGGGGGGCGTCATAAAGGTCTCTTCCGCGACGGCCGGCCTCTCGCGCGGTATAAGCACCTTCCTCGGCGGCGAGAGGCGTACGGAGGAGGAAGAATAGTGGCGAGCTGGGGCAGGGTCGTCGCCGGCGTCCTGATCGGGGTCGCGGGCACGGTCTACGCGACGAACGAAGACGTGCGCAAGCACTTGCCGAAAGCGGCACGCGACCTCCCGGACAACGTGCGCCGCCGCTACAAGAGGGCTGTCTCAGCGGGTCGCGAGGCATCCGCGCGGCGGCGACAGGAGATCCTGCACGACCTCGAAGAACACGGCGGCGGTCACCACAGCGCGCGCGGCGCCCCGCCCGACCCCGAAGTCGAGGAAGCGGCGGAGACGGACTCCGCGGCGACCGACAAGGTAGCCGACGAACCCACACAAGCAGCCGAGCAACGCTGAGAGAGGGATAGGGTTGACAGAAGATCATCGCCAGGAGGAGTACGCGTACCTCAAACTTCCGCCGCACGAAGAGGTGAGATCCTGCGTCGGCCTCGTGCTTGCGGGGATGGTGGCGCGGGCGAAGGTGGGCGTCGGTGGCCTGGAAGACGCCGTGGAGGTCCTGGAGAGCTTTCACGCCGACGACGCCCCGACCCGCTTCCGCTTCTCCCTGGCCGGCGAAGGTGTGCTCGCGGAGGTCGAGGAGCCGGCCGGTGAGGGAACCGAGGAGACGCGCTGGCGCACCGTGGTGGAGATGGTTTCGTGAGCCGACGCTACCGCAGGCCGGACAAGGCGCGCACGCGGCGTCTGCTTATTCGCTACCACAAGCACGGAGAGCAGAACGCGAGGGACCGGGTGATCCAGGAACAGCTTCCCCTGGCCGAGTTCCTCGCCCGCAAGTTCGCCGGACGCGGTGAGCCCCTGGACGATCTCGTCCAGGTTGCGTCCGTCGGCCTGATCAAAGCCGTCGACCGGTTCGACGTGGATAGGAACATAGAGTTTTCGACGTATGCGACCCCGAACATCCTGGGCGAGATCAAGCGCTACTTCCGTGACAAGGGCTGGGCGATGCGGGTCCCGCGAGGCCTTCAGGAGCTCCGCCAGTCGGCGAAAGAGGTAATAAGGGACGAGACCGTGAGGACGGGAAGGTCACCTTCTTTGCAGGAGCTGGCCGAGGTGCTGGACGCCGATGTGGAAGGCGTCGCAGAGGCTTTAACCCTCGGAAGGGCCTACAACACGGCGAGCCTCGACGCGCCCGTAAGCCAGGACGAGCCGAATGGGGATACGATCATCGACCTGCAGGCCGACGACAGGTCCATGATAGATGGCCTCGAAGACAGGTTGCTCCTGCAAGAGGCCATCGACAGCCTGAAGGGCCAGCAGCAGCAGATCCTGCGTCTTCGCTTCAACGAGGGCAAGACGCAGACCGAGATCGCTGACCAGATAGGCGTGAGCCAGATGCACGTCTCCCGCCTGCTGAGACGGGCCATCGAAGACCTGCGCGTCGAACTCGCACACCTCGAACACGATCGCGAGGCAAACTCGCTAACCCCGGACGGCGCGCATGCAGAGTAACGAGATCCGACGCTGGTTTCTGGACTTTTTCGAGCAACGGGGCCACAGGCTCTACCCGAGCGCCTCCCTGATCCCCCACAACGACCCCACGGTCCTCCTGACGACGGCCGGGATGCAGCAGTTCATAACCTACTTCACCGGCCAAGACAGGCCTCCCACCCCACGGGCCACAAGCGCCCAGAAGTGCTTCCGGACCCAGGACATCGAGGAGGTCGGCGACCAGAGCCACCTGACATTCTTCGAGATGCTCGGGAACTTCTCCTTCGGCGACTACTTCAAGAAGGAGGCCATCGACTGGGCCTGGGCGTTCCTGACGCAAGACCTTGGGATACCGCCGGAGCGGCTCTGGATCACGATCTTCGAGGGCGACAAGGATGCCCCCGAGGACCTCGAAGCGAAAGAGCTCTGGATGAATGTCGGGGTGCCGGAGCATAAGATTTTCGGCCTACCCAAGAGCGAGAACTGGTGGGGGCCGCCCGGAGAGTCGGGCCCGTGCGGCCCGTGCTCGGAGATCTACTACGACTACGGCGAAGAGTACGCGAACGGCGATCCGCAAGAAGACCCGAAATATGGCCCCGGCGGTGAAGAAGGAGACCCACGCTTCCTGGAGATCTGGAACCTCGTCTTCAACCAGTACGAGCAACGCACGGACGGAACCCTCACCCCGCTCGCCAAGACCGGCATCGACACCGGCATGGGCCTGGAACGGACCACCGCCGCGGTCCAGGATGTCCTCTCCACCTACGACACGGACGTCTACACCACCATCTTCGAAAAGATTGGCGAGTACACCGGCAAGAGGCTGCGCGAGGACGGTCTGACCGACCGCGCCATGCGCATAGTCGCCGACCATGTGAGGAGCATGGCCTTCCTCATCGCCGACGGCGTCAGGCCGGGCAACCAGCGCCGCGAGTACGTACTTCGCCGCATAATACGTCGGGCGATGTTACAGGCCCACTCGCGGCTCGGCATGAGCCCTGATCAGCTCGCAGGACTTGCAGAGGTCGAGGTCGACTACAGGGGTGATTTCTACCAGGAGTTGCGTGCGGCGAGGGAGGATATACGGCGCGTGGTCACGGGTGAGGCGGCGAGGTTTGTGGAGATCTACGAGTCGGGCATGTCGCTTCTGGTATCTGAGATAGATCGCCTTGGCGGTGGGCATTTCCCTGGCGACATTGCGTTTATGCTGCATGATACGTACGGGTTCCCGGTCGAGGTGACGCGGGAGGTCCTCGCGGAGAGGGGGCTGTCGCTCGATGAGGCTGGCTTCCGGGCGGCGATGGACGCGCAGAGGGACCGCGCCAGAGAGGCCATGCATGGCTACGAGCGGGTGGTAGCGGCGTTCAGGGACCAGGACATCAGAAGCCGCTTCGTGGGCTACGAGCGCGAGCAGGTCGAGACCAGGATAGTCGCGATCGAACGCGTCCCAGACGCCGACGATGAGGTCTTCGTCGTGCTCGCGGAGAACCCGTTCTATGCTACCGGTGGCGGGCAGGTGGCCGACGAGGGTTGGATCTCCTCGGAGGAAGGACAGCTTGGGGTATTCGACACGATACCGGCTGGCGACTACCAGGTCCTTAGGGCGAGGATCGAACGGGGCACGTTCGAGAGAGGGGACGCCGTCACTGCCTCCATAAATCGGGTGCGACGCCAGCAGATAGAGGCGAATCACACGGCCACTCACATCCTGCACTGGGCCCTCCGGGCGGTTCTCGGGCAGGATGTCGTGCAGGCGGGCAGCTACGTCGGGCCCGACCGGCTCAGGTTCGACTACCGTTATGCTGGAAAGGTGACGGAGGAAGAGATTCGGCGCGTGCAGGAGATCTCGCTGCAGAAGATTACCGAGAACCAGCCGGTTCGGTATTTCACAACGACCCTCGAAGAGGCGCGCAATCTCGGCGCGATGATGCTCTTTGGCGAGAAGTACGCCGACCTCGTCAGGGTCGTCGAGGTTGATGGTTTCTCACGCGAGTTGTGCGGCGGGACGCACGTCCGCGGCAGCGCGGAGATCGGGGCATTTAAGATCCTCTCCAACCGCAAGCACGGCGCCGACCTTTACCGCATCGAGGTGATAACGGGCCGCGAGGCGCTGAACTACCTGACCGGGGCGACCGAGACAGCGGAAGAGGTCTCTGGCGCTTTGAAGGTCGAGATCGAAGACCTCCCCGAAGCCGTGGGACGCCTGCGCAAGGAGGTACAGCAATCCCGCGAGGTGGCCAGGGAGCAGACCCTCAAGCGCGGCCTCGAGGAGGTTGGCGACCTGGTTGATGGTGCCCAGCAGGTCAACGGCACCAGGGTGGTGACCGGGCAGGTCGTTGCGGCTGACGTAAGGGGCTTACGCCAGATCTCCGACGATGTCAAGAACCGTCTTGGCGGCCCTTCGGCCGTGGTGCTCGCCGCCGCGCTCGACGGCAAGGCCGTCCTTGTGGCCAACCTCCATCCCGAGGTCTCGCGGAAGGTCGCGGCCGGGGAGATAGTGCGCGAGGTATCTGGCGTGCTCGGCGGCGGTGGCGGCGGGAGCGCGACGATGGCCCAGGCCGGCGGTGGCAACCTCGGGGCGATCCCCGACGCCCTCGCCAGGGTCCGCGAGATCCTCGATAAGCGCCTGGCCGGTGGGGAGTAAACCCTGCCGGACGCCGACCGCGGGCGCGTGGCCGCCCTGGACCTGGGGGAAGTACGCACCGGAGTCGCCCTCTCCGACCCCGGGGGTGTGATCGCCAGCCCCCTCGAAGTAATTCCGAGCGGAGATCTGCCTGCCTACTTGCGCAGGCTCGTGGACGAGCGGAACGTGCGCGAGGTCGTCGTCGGGGTTCCGAAAACGCTCGGGGGGAAGGTCGGTTTCCAGGCGCGCAGAATTTTGGCTACACTAGACGCCCTGAAGGGGGACTTTCCAGGCGTGCGGTTTGTGGAGTGGGACGAGAGGCTCACGACCCGCATCGCCGCCACGGGCAGGCTTGGCAAAAAGAAGCCGGTAAGGTTAGATCACCTGGCGGCCGCCAGGATGTTGCAGGAATACCTCGAAGCTGGAAGGAACGTGTGACGCGCTACGACAAGAGCAAGCGGCGCGACAGGGAGGAACTGGATGCCAGGCTTGACGCCCTCGGGAGCCCTAGATCGAGCAGGGTCAGTCGCCAACGCCGCTCGAACGCGGGACCGACCGTGCTCGGCGTCCTCCTCGTTCTCGCCGTTCTCGGGGCCATCTACCTCATCTACTCGGCCGCGGTTCGGGGCGACGACGTGCAGGACCAGGAAGGGCCGGTCAAGGTCGAGGTCCTGAAGGGCGACACGCTCTCGGATGTCGCCGACAAGCTCGAAGCGGCCGGGATTGTAAAGAGTGCCTTCGTCTTCAAGTTGCAGGCCCGCTACGAGGGGTACGGGACAGAGGTACAGACCGGGCGCTACACTTTCGAGCCCGGCCAGGACACGGATGTGATCTTCCGCAAGCTCGCCGCCGGTAAGGCCGTACCCACGATCGCGGTCATGATCCCCGAGGGTCTCACCCTCGAAGAGACCGCGAAGACCGTCGCGAAGGACAGCGGGGTCCCTGCTCCCGAGTTCCAGCAGGCCGCGCAGAGAACGAACTACGACTACGCCTTCCTCGAACAACCAGTGATCGAGACTACGGAAGGGTACCTGTTTCCCGCCAGATATGACTTCGAAAAAGGCGTAACCGCGCCCCAGATAGTCGACAGGCTCCTGGGCCAGTACCTGATCGAGACCCAGGGCCTCGATATTGCCGATGCAAAGGATCGTCTCGGCCTGACCGAGCACCAGTTAGTGACCGTGGCCTCCCTCATCGAGAAAGAGGCCGCAAGCCCCGCAGAGAAGCCGCTCGTGGCGTCGGTGATCTTTAACCGCCTGGACCGCGACATGCCGCTCCAGATCGACGCGACGATCCAGTACGCCCTCAAGAGGCCGAAAACGAACCTGTCGCTCCGCGATCTGAAGGTGGACTCGCCCTACAACACGTACGAAAGTAAAGGCCTTCCGCCGGACCCCATCTGCAGCCCGAGCCGCGACTCCCTCGAGGCCGCCCTGAACCCGGAGCAGACCAACTACCTCTACTACGTCCTCAAAGCCGACGACCAAAGCCACTTCTTTACCAGCGACTACAAAGATTTCCTGCGGGCGAAGGCGAAGGCGGGACGCTAGAGTAGTTGGCTAAGCGGATTGCTTAGCCAACGCTATCAGCACTCTGCCTTCGCTTTTGGCAAGCGACGACGGTAACCAGCTGCGAGCGAGAGCCGGAGGCTTGGGCGTGTTGATGGCTGATGGTGCGATTCGCCGAGCAGACCGATAGAGGCGCTTAAGTTTCGGGCTGGTGCGTCGATAACCTTTTCGTGCGAGGCGTCGGGCGTTACATAGCTTTGGTGTCACTTTATGCGTTCCCATAGCGATGCGCCGGTTGGTGGATCATCGCGCGGGATCGGCGAGACTCTGGTGTCGGAGGGTGTCATCACAACAAAGCAGCTGGAGGAGGCGTACCGGCTCGGACTACAGCAGCGCCAGGGAGTGAGAAGGACCTTCTCTCGCTGGGCTACGTGGGGCAGTCCGATCTTGCGAAAGCCCTGGCCCGCAGGCTGCGCCTGGAATTCGTCGACTTGAGCGTAGACGATGTGGACCCCGACGTGGCCGCTTTGGTGGACAAAAGGTCTTGCGCCGGTACGGGATGCTGCCGCTTCTCGTGGAGGACGGGCGGCTCGTGGTCGCGATGAAGGATCCGGCCAACCTGCACGCGCTCGAGGACTTGAGGATGGTCTCCGGATACACCGTAAGCCCGGTGGTCGTGGCCGCGAGCGACCTGAGGCGGGTCTTCGGCCTGCTGTTCGACGAAGGCGGCGAGGTCGCCGAGCTTCTGGAGGAGGCATCCGCCGAAGCACCAAGGGAAGATCGTGAAGACGTGGTGTTGCGCGAGCCCCGGGGTGCCTCGGGGGCGCCGACGGTCAGGCTGGTCGGTTCCATTCTGCGCCGGGCGGCCGGAGACGGCGCCCCCGACATCCACCTCGAGAGCCCCGCGGCGCGGAACTTACGGGGCGTTTCAGGGCCGACGGGGTGCTCAGGGAGGTCATGAGCGTCCAGTCTGCCTTGCAGGGCGGCGTGGCGCGGCTCAAGGTTCTCGCCAGCCTGGATATCATCGAACGGCGACTGTCCCAGGACGACTGTTTCTCCGCGACGCTGGACGACGGCAAGATAGACCTCAGGGTGTCTACGCTGCCGACCACGTTCGGGGAGAAGCTCGTGCTGCGTCTGCTCGACAACGCGGACCTTCGCGCCCACCTGCGGGGGCTCGGATTTTACCGGAACATGCTAAGGAGTTACGAGGCGGTCTTCCGGAGACCTTATGGAACGATACTCGTGACTGGTCCTACGGGCTCGGGCAAGTCCACGACGCTCGACGCCACCCTCGGCGAGCTCAACGCTACCGAGAAGAACATAGTCACGGTCGAGGACCCGGTAGAGTACAGGATGCGCGGCATCAACCACGTCCAGGTCAACCCGAGGACCGGCCTGACGGTCCATTCCGGGCTCAGGAGCATTTTGCGCTCCGACCCTGACGTGGTGATGATCGGGGAGATCAGGAACCGTGAGACGGCCAAGACGAGCGTCGAGGCGGCGCTTACAGGACACCTCGTCCTTGCAACCCTCCACACCAATAACGCCCCGGCCGCCGTCACACGCCTGACTGACATGGGGGTAGAGCCTTTTCTCACGTCTTCGGCCGTCTACTGCGTTATCGCCCAGAGGTTAGCTAGGAGGCTGTACGAGCGCTGCAAACGGCCGGCCGAAATGGACGAGAATGTCCTTTGCGAGATCGGCCTGGACCGCGCGCGTTTCGCGGGGATGGAAAAGAACTTCCATGCCGCCGTCGGGTGCGAACGGTGCGCCGAGACTGGTTACTCGGGGCGTATCGGGGTCTACGAGATCATGCTGGTCGAGGAGACTTTGCGACGGTTGGTATTGCAAGGCGCCTCCGCCGACGAGATCGGCGCGACCGCAAGAAAGGCCGGCATGGTACCGCTCAAGGAAGACGGGCTCGCCAAGACGGCCCACGGCATCACCACGGTCGAAGAGGTCCTGCTGACCGTCCTCTGACGGAGCCTGTCAGCACTTCAGCACCTCAGCTTGCTAGTTGGACGTTGTCCTCTTGGATACCGAGTCGGTTTGAGCGTGAGCGCGGTCTACCCCTGTGGGCGCGCGAAGGCGGGAATCCACGGAGACGGCACGATCTTAAGGATGACGGTGGTGGCGAACTCCGCCTTGATCTGGGCTTGGTAGGATATTGCAAACCTGCGGGTTTTCGTGGAAGATCACCGGGGTCGCCGGGTGGCCCGGCGGAGCGGATCTGGTTGGAGTACGGAAGGTTTTCGGGCTTGCGGTCGCGTGCGGCGACACCGGGCAGATGAGAGGACGGGTTTGGCGAAGAAGCGGGCCAGCAACGAGATGCTTAGAGGCAGGATCACCGTCGAAGGTTTCTCGGGGCGCTCTCGGCCGCCGGCGTCTTGCTGACGGGCATGCTCGGCTGTGAGTCGACCTCGCGCCCCCGGGCCTCCGCCCCGCCCGAGGGACCGGGGCAGGCCAGGGCGTTCTGTACGCGTCCGGATCTTCGTCCACCCGATATCAAGGTGAACTCCAGCTCCCCCGACGCGGCGCCAGGGTACCTCTTCGTCTCTCCCCAAAAGGAGCCAGGGGGTCAAGCCCCAAGCCAGGACGCGCCCCTGATAATCGACCGAGGTGGCGAGCCGGTCTGGTTCCGGCCGCTGCGAGATTCGAAGGCGGACGCCTTCAACTTCGAGGTGCAGGAGGACGGGGGAGAGGCTGTGCTCACCTGGAGGGCCGGTCACCACGGCGGGTATGGCCAGGGAGAGTACGTTATAGCCGACCGCGCCTATAATGAGATAACCAGGGTCAGGGTTGGCAACGGGTACGAAGGAGACCACCACGAGTTCCTCATCGCCCCGGAGGATACCGCGCTATTCACCGTCTACAGCGAAGTACCGATGGATCTCTCCCCCTTTGGCGGTCCGGAGGACGCTGTAGTACTGGACGGTATAGCACAGGAGGTGGACATAGAGACCGGTGAGGTCCTCTTCGAGTGGCACAGCCTAGATCACGTCGGCGTCGAGGAGTCCCACTACCAGCCGTCGCCGGCCCTCAAGAGGGGGTTCGACTACTTCCACATCAACTCCATAGACCTCTATCACGACGGGTACCTGACCATCTCGGCCCGCAGGACCTCCGCCGTCTACAAGGTCGACCGCGCGACGGGCGAGGTCGTGTGGCGCCTGGGCGGCAAGGAGAGCGACTTCGAGATGGGAGAAGGTACCAGGACCGCATTCCAGCACGACGCCCGCCGCCACCCCGACAACACCATC
>DATDKB010000249.1:0-12262 GCA_036520255.1 Rubrobacter sp.
GAAGCGCAGCTTTCTTCCATCTCGGACGAGCCCTGGCGTGGCCTGGACGGAGAGTGGGCCGAGCGTTGGCCCGGCTTGCGCGACGTGCCCTGGTTTCCAGCGGTGGGCGACGGTGCTTGCTCGAACGTCGGGAGCGGGTGCACCGGAAGCGACCGGCTGGCCCTCATGGTCGGGACGAGCGGCGCGATGCGGGTGCTGTGGAAAGCGGACTCGGTCGATATACCGGACGGTCCGTGGTGCTACAGGTCCGACGCCGAACACTGCGTAATGGGAGGAGCCCTCTCAGACGGGGGCAATTTAATCGAATGGCTCCGCAATACGCTACGCCTTCCCGAGCCCGAAGAGACTGAGAAGTTGCTGTCCGACATGAAACCTGACTCGCACGGCCTCACGTTCCTGCCTTTGCTCGCCGGGGAGCGTGGTCCGGGATGGGCCGACCTGGCCAACGGGACCGTAGCCGGGCTCTCCATGAGCAACAAACCTATCGAGATCCTACGCGCAGCGATGGAGGCTGTGGCCTACAGGTTCGCCATTATCGCGGAGATACTCGAGACCGCCTCCCCAGGCGAAAAGGAGGTCATCGCAAGTGGCGGCGGCCTCATCAATTCGCCGACGTGGACGCAGATAATGTCCGACACCCTGGGCAAACCAGTCAAGCTCTCCGGTGTCAAAGAAGCCTCGAGCCGTGGCGCCGCCCTGATTGCGCTCCAGGCGCTGGGAGGACCCGAGATCGAAGCCACAAAAGCGCCGCCTGGCGAGACCTTCGAGCCAGACCTCGACCGCCACGAGATCTATCGCAAGGCCCTGAAACGCCAGCGCCGGTTGTACGAAGCCGTATTGGGCGGCTCGTAGAGCCGTCCAGCAGGTCACCATCTCAGCTTGTCAGGGCTTCGGCAGTCGTTGAGCGCATTGCTAGAGCGCTTTGCGAATAGAGTGGTCCTGTGTAAGGGTGTCGGGCATGGAGATCTATTCGAAGAACCTAAGGATCAGGGCCCTGGCCGCGGTGGACCGGGGTATGCCCAGGAGGGAGGTCGTCGAGATCTTCTCCATCTCGCTTACCATCCTCAAACGCTGGCTTAAGATGAGGAGGGAGGGCAAGGACCTCTCGCCCGGGCTCTCCACGGGGAAGAGGAGGCGCATCCTCTCAACCCCCGAAGAGGAGGGGCTCCTGTGGAGCCAGCTCGAGAAAAACGACGACGCCACCTTGGAGCGCCATTGCGAGCTTTGGGAGGAGAAGACGGGCGTTAGGGTGTCCGCCTCGGCCATGAGCCGAGCCATACGCTATAAGCTGGGGTGGAGCTACAAAAAAAGACGCTGGGTGCCACCGAGCGAGACGAAGAAGCGAGGGTCGCGTTCAAGGAGCGCCTGAGGGGCGTGGACGCCTCTCGGCTGGTGTTCGTGGACGAGTCCTCGACGAACGTAGCCCTCACCCCTAGATACGGGAGGGCGCCAAGGGAAGAAAGGGCCCGCGGGAAGGCGCCCAGGAATTGGGGCAAGAACGTCACCCTCATCTCCTCGATCACCCTAGAAGGGGGGATGGGGGCATCGATGAGCATCGAAGCATCGTCGGATGGCGAATCCTTCGGCCTGTACATGAGGGACGTACTTGCCCCGACCCTCGAGGCCGGGCAGATCGTGCTTATGGACAACCTCTCCGTGCACACGGGCGGGTGGGTGAGGGAGCTCGTCGAAGGTAAGGGCTGCCGACTGTGGCTCCTTCCCAGCTACTCTCCGGACTTCAACCCCAGAGAAGGGGCCTTCTCCAAGGTGAAGGGGCTCTTGAGGAAAGCGAAGGCCAGGACGCTAGAGGCGCTCTTCGGGGCTACGGCACAGGCCCTCGACGCGGTCAGCGCCGAGGACGCACGCGGCTACTTCGAGCACTGCGGCTACTACGTCGAACCGCAGGACCACCCATTATGACAACCGCTCTAGTGCGCGATCACTGGGCCAGGTCCCAGCGGGAACGGTTCGAAAAACAGACAAAACGAGCGGCCAGCCGCCAGGAAGGCTGACGGCTGACCGGCTGAAATGCTGACTAGCGCTCGTCTATCGGCACGTAGTCTACGTCGCGGGGGCCCGTGTAGATCTGGCGTGGACGTGCGATCTTGAGCTCGGGGTCGTTGATCATCTCCATCCACTGCGCCATCCAGCCGGAGGTGCGGGGTATGGCAAACATGACGGTGAAGGCGTCGGTGGGAATACCCAGGGCTTCGTAGATGAGGCCCGAGTAGAAGTCCACGTTGGGGTAGAGCTTGCGACTGGTGAAGTAGTCGTCGTCGAGCGCGCGCTTCTCGAGCTCGATGGCGATGTCCAGAAGCGGGCTCTCCTTGTTGGTCGCCTCCAGCACCTCATCGACGTGCTCGCGGATGATCCTGGCTCGCGGGTCGTAGTTCTTGTACACCCTGTGTCCGAAGCCCATGAGCCGCTCATTACCTTCCTTGACGCCTTCGAGGAAGTCCGGGACGTTGTGCATGTTCCCTATCCTCTCGAGCATCCTCAATACCGCGACGTTGGCCCCGCCGTGCAGCGGGCCGTAGAGGCCGGCGCATCCGGCCGCTATTGCGGAGAAGGGGTCTACCCTTGAAGACCCGACGACCCTGACAGCCGCCGCGGAACAGTTCTGCTCATGATCAGCGTGCAAGATGAAGAGCACGTCGAGCGCCTTCTCCAGGCGCGGGTCGGGCTCGTACTTGGGCTCGGCCATCTTGAAGAGCATGGAGAGGAAGTTGCCAGCATAAGACAGGTCGTTGTCCGGGTACACGTAGGGAAGCCCGAGGCTGTGGCGGTAGGAGAAGGCGGCGAGGGTCGGCATCTTGGCGATGAGGCGCACAGCCGAAACGTGCCGCTGGTACTCGTCGTCGATGTCCTGCGCCTCCGGGTAGAAGGTCGATAGGGCGCCGACCGAGGCTTGCAACATCCCCATCGGGTTCGCGTCGTGCCGAAAACCGTTCATCAAGTTCTTGAGGTTCTCGTGCACGTAGGTGTGGTGGGTTATGTCGTAGGTCCAGCGGTTAAGCTCCTCCTCGGTGGGGAGCTTGCCATAATTAAGCAGGTAGGCTACCTCGAGGTACGAGGACTGCTCGCACAACTGCTCGATAGGGATGCCCCTGTGCTCCAGGATTCCCTTCTCCCCATCTATGTACGTTATGGCGCTCCTGCAGCTCGCCGTGTTCGAGTAGCCGGGGTCGTAAGTCATCAGGCCAAAGTCTTCTTCGTCGACCTTGATCTGCCTGAAGTCCATCGCCCGGACCGTGCCGTCCTCGATCTCGACCTCATAGCTCTCGCCCGTCCGGTTGTCCTTGACCGATAGGCTCTCCACCCCGGTGGCTGTCGGACCCTGACCGTTGCCCGTGCTCTGCGACTCCTCAGTCAACCTGTACCCCTTTCTATTGCAGATGCGTTAATTATATATGCTCGTGCCACATATGTGGGTGTGCCCATACGCTTTACGAGATGCGGGTATTATCGCCCAAGGGAATGCAAACGAAAAGTAGCCTGCGTAGGGTGCCCCTTCGGGGCCGAAACCTTGGGGCGGCGGTGGCGTACACGCGGTTAGCCACGAGAGGAGTCTCTATGAAGGTTGACGCGACGAACTACGGCGTCCAGCGCGAGTACGAAGCTCGGACAAGCACACTAGCTCCCGGTGTGATGAGCCTCGAAGGCGAGCGGGTGTGGTCGACGCTTGCCCATCTGAGTACCTTCCTCAACATCTTCACGGGATTTCTGGGGCGCGTTGCGGCGTTTGTGGTCTGGGTGGTCTACAGGGAAAGCTCGCCAACCGTGGCGGCCCACGCGATGCGGTCGGTGTTCTACCAACTGGTCTGGCTCA
This sequence comes from Rubrobacter sp., assembly GCA_036520255.1. Taxonomy (GTDB): domain Bacteria; phylum Actinomycetota; class Rubrobacteria; order Rubrobacterales; family Rubrobacteraceae; genus Rubrobacter_D. Next base: position 3,830 of record DATDKB010000249.1, read on the forward strand.
CCGCCATCTTTATCGGGTGGTCGATCACGTTCGAGCTCATGGCGGTTCTCGTCGGGTTCCTGCTCGTGCCCGTCATGGCCCTCTTGACGCTGGGACCTTTTGTCCAGGCGGCGTACGAAGCGTACACGGCCTACCGTGGGACCGGACGGCGCCAGGTGTAGGTGTTGGCAGTGGGCGGTTCGCAGACCGTCCCTACACGGACCGTCCTAATGCGGGCCGTTCTGGCCAAGGCTGTCTGCCAGGGCGTCGATGTCGAGGTCGTTCGGATCGACGAGGGGAGGATTGGGTAGGTCCTGAGGCGGCGGGTACTTCTGGCCGATGCCGCAATCGAAGACGACGACCTCTTCGTCGCGCTCGATGTCTCCCCTCTCGCGCAGCATGGGAACGGCGGCGAGAGCTGCGGCGGACTCGGGGCTGACGTAGCCAGCCCCGAGGCGTCCGGCGAGGGTCTGCATCTCGGAGATGGCGTCTTCGGGGACCGCGACGGCTGTGCCGCCCGATTCTCTCAAGGAGTCCAGGATCAGGAAGTCCCCGATGGCGGAGGGGACCCTGATGCCTGAGGCCCGGGTTTCGGCATCCTGCCAGGGTTCTGCGAATCGCTCCCCCCTCTCGAAAGCTCTAACGATGGGGGCACAGCCTTCCGATTGGACGCACACCATCCTGGGGCGGTCGGGGCCGATCAGGCCAAGGGCTTCGAGTTCGTCGAAAGCTTTGCACATGCCGACGAGGCCCGTGCCTCCGCCGGTCGGGTAGATGATCACGGCTGGCAGGCGCCAGCCGTGTTGTTCGGCGAGTTCGAGGCCCATGGTTTTCTTGCCTTCGACACGGTAGGGCTCTTTGAGCGTGCTCACGTCGAAGGCGCCGATCTTGCCCGCCAGGGACGTAGAGATCTTGCCACAGTCGGAGATCAAACCCTGGACCAGGATCAGACGCGCCCCCATCGCCAGCACTTCCTGCTGGTTGGCAGGCGTTGCGTCGACAGGCGTCAGAACCGTAACCTCTGTTCCCGCGGCCGCCCCGTAGGCCGCGAGCGCGCCCGCCGCGTTTCCCGCCGAAGGCGCTATAAACGAGGTCGCACCCAACTCTACCGCCCGCGAGACGGCGACGGCCATCCCCCGCGCCTTGAACGAGCCCGTTGGATTCAAGCCCTCCGCCTTGGTGGCGAGGCGCGGAACGCCGAGGGCTTCGCCGAGCCGGGGTTGAGGCAAGAGAGGCGTGTCCCCTTCACCCAGGTAGACGATGTTCCTCCGATCCTTTACTGGCAAAAGCTCTTCCCAGCGCCAGAGGCCGCCGGCGCGACGCCGGGTCAGGGATTCGGAGGTCAGCGTTCGTGCTGCCACTTCGATGTCGTAGCGGGCGAGCAGGGGACGTTCGTCGGCGGGGTCGAGCCTGATCAATTCGTCCGCAGGGTACCTCTCTCCTGAGAGGGCGCCCTGCAGGTGCGTCAGGGTAGAACCGGTGGCGTGCGGTCCCATAGGCATCATCTCACTCCTCTGTATACTACCGACATCCGCGTGGTCCTCCGCCCGGGACGAGCCCTTAGATCCTAGGCCGAACCGGTATGGGCCTCCGCGTGGTGGCGTACGTGATCCTCCATAAAGGTAGAGATGAAGTAGTAGTTATGGTCGTAGCCCTCGCGCCACCGCAGGGTCAGCGGCTGTCCCGCTTGCCGGCAGGCGTCTTCGAGGATCTCCGGGTAGAGCTGCTCCTCCAGAAACTCATCCGCGGTCCCCTGGTCTACCAGTATGTTGCGTCCATCGGGAAAGGGAAGGCGGCGCACCAGCTCGCTAGCGTCGTGCTCACGCCAGAGTTTTTCGTCGGGCCCGAGGTAGCCCGAGAACGCCTTGTGCCCCCAGGGGGCGCGGGTAGGGGCCGAGACCGGGGCAAACGCCGAGACCGAAGCGTAGAGGTCGGGGTTCTTGAGCGCCAGGGTCAGGGCGCCGTGCCCACCCATGGAGTGTCCGAAGATACCCCTGGCGTCGGAAGCAGGAAAATGCTCTGCCACGACGGCCGGCAACTCGCTGGTTACGTAGGTGCCCATCCTGTAGTGGCGAGACCAGGGCTCGACCGTGGCGTCGAGGTAGAAGCCGGCGCCGCTGCCGAAGTCCCAGTCATCGTCCTCGCCCGGCAGCCCAAGGCCGCGTGGGCTTGTGTCAGGGGCCACGAGTATCAAACCGTACGCAGAGGCGAGGCGCTGGGGGCCGCCTTTGATCATGAACGTCTCCTCTGTCGCGGTGAGACCGGCGAGGTAGTAGAGGACGGGGACTGGCCCTTCGGCGGCCTGCGGCGGAACGTAGGCAGAGAAACGCATCTCGGCGTCGCAGGCAGAGGAGTGGTGCTCGTGGAACGAGACTGTTCCGCCGAAGGAGGCGTGCTCGCCCAGGGTGTTCAAGTTAGTCATAGCCCCTTTCTCAAATGTCTTGCGGACGGTCGCAAAGACCTCAAACCTCTCTAGAACTTCACGACGCTGCGAATGGATTCGCCGCGATGCATCAGGTCGAAGGCTGTATTGATCTCCTCCAGCGGCATCGTGTGGGTGATCAGGTCGTCTATGTTGATCTTACCCTCCATGTACCAATCCACGATTTTGGGAACGTCCGTCCTGCCCCTCGCGCCGCCGAAGGCGCTGCCCTTCCAGACCCTTCCCGTAACGAGCTGGAACGGGCGTGTGGAGATCTCCTGCCCCGACCCGGCCACCCCGATGATGACCGAGACACCCCAGCCCTTGTGCGCGCACTCGAGCGCCTGGCGCATCACCTCGATGTTCCCTATGCACTCGAAGCTGTAGTCCGCCCCGCCGCCGGTCAGGTCGACGAGGTAGGGCACGAGGTCTCCCTCGACCTCCCTCGGGTCCACGAAGTGGGTCATCCCGAACTTTTCGGCCAGGGGCTGGCGCGCGGGGTTGATATCAACGCCGACTATCTTGTCGGCCCCGACCATGCGGGCACCCTGGACAACGTTCAGCCCGATGCCGCCAAGCCCGAAGACGACCACGTTCGCGCCGGGCTCGACCCTGGCCGTGTTTATGACGGCCCCGATACCCGTCGTGACGCCGCAGCCGATGTAGCAGACCTTATCGAAGGGTGCGTCTTCGCGGATCTTGGCCAGGGCTATCTCCGGAACGACGGCGTACGTGGCGAACGTCGAGGTACCCATGTAGTGGTAGAGCATCTCGCCGCCGTGCGAGAGCCGGCTCGTGCCGTCGGGCATGAGCCCCTGGCCCTGGGTCGTCCGTATCGCCTGACAAAGGTTCGTCTTCTGGCTCAAGCAGTACTCGCACTGGCGACACTCCGGGGTGTAGAGTGGGATCACGTGGTTCCCTGCCTCGAGGCTCGTCACCCCCCGACCAACCTCAACGACGACCCCTGCCCCCTCATGGCCCAGGACCGAAGGGAAGAGCCCCTCGGGGTCGGCGCCCGAGAGCGTGAACTCGTCCGTGTGGCAGACGCCGGTGGCCCCGATCTCTACCAGCACCTCCCCCTCTTTCGGACCCTCCAACTCGACCGTCTCGATCCTCAACGGTTGATTCGCCCCGAAGGCCACCGCCGCCTTTACGTCCATCGCACCGCCCACCCTTCTAGCTCACCCGTCTCCGGCCCCCTATGTTCAGGCCCATGCCGACCAGCGTCAAGATGCAAAGGATGATCGCGCGCGACCCAGCACCGTCGCCGAATACCTGACATCGTGGCGCTCAACTCGTTAAGGATTACGTATGGCCCGTCTTCCGGGGTGGTCGACCGGGGCCGTGTGGTCTTTAATAAGGCGCGGACTCAACGGACGATTTGGAGTCGATACTTTGAGCGATTTCTTGGAACAGACTAATAGCACCGACGAAGACCCACCGGTCACGGCAGTAGCTTCGCGCCGCGTCAAGGCCGGGAAAGAGCAGGAGTTCGAGGAGTGGGTCTCGGGGATACTCGGTGCGGCCGAGGAGTTTTCCGGCTACCTCGGGTCGAACGTAATCAGGCCCCGCGACGACGATGACGACGAGTTCCAGATCGTCTTCAAGTTCGACCACGCGAGCAACCTCAAACGCTGGGAAGAATCGGAAGAACGCCACGCGTGGCTGCGCCAGGTACAGCCCCTAGTCCACGAGGAAAACGTGCGGGTCCTCACGGGACTGGAGACGTGGTTCACCTTACCCTCGCGGCCCGGCGAGCCCGCGCCGCCGCGCTACAAGATGGCTGTCGTCACCTGGATCGCCGTTTTTCCTCTAGCTACCGCCATCTTCGCCGTAACCCAGCCGCTGCTCGGCGGTCTTCCGACGGTGCTCCGCACGCTCGTTTTCACCCTCATCATGGTCACGACGATGACCTACGGCGTCATGCCGCGCATGACTCGCCTGTTCTCCTTCTGGCTCTACCCGGACGATTAGCCAGATCTCATCCCGAACCTGCTCAACGAGTTTGCGCCGTGCCGAGCTCCTGCAGATAACCGATCATCTCTCCAACGAAGACCACGTCACCGTACTTGGCGTCAACGTCGTAGAGGTTGGCCTCGTGAGCCTGCTCGTTGCGGTCGCCCACAGCTCCGCGCGGAATGACGGGCCGAAAGCCGTACTGTAAGGCGTCCACGGCCGTGGCCCGGACACAGCCCGAAGTCGAGGCGCCGGTGATGATGAGGGTGTCCACACCGGCGGCGGTGAGGAGGCTGGAGAGGCCGGTGCCGAAGAAGCCTGAGGCGAAAAGTTTGTTGAGGACGGGCTCCGTTTCGCGGGGAGCTATGCGGGGGGCGATCTCGGCCCAGCGAGTTCCAGCTTCAAGGGTGAGGAGCGAGGGGACCTTGTCTATGAAGGCGGCAGCAGTTAGCTTGTCAGACTCGCGGTAGGCGACGGTTGTGAAGGCGACGGGGATCTTGGCTTGCCTGGCGGCACTCAAGAGCTTCTGGATCTGGGATATCGGACCTTCCAGGTCGCAGGCCAGCGGCGATTCCGGGTCGGTAAACCCGAGGGTCATATCTATAACGACGAGGGCGGGACGGCGGCCGAAGCCGCCGCGCCCGCCGAAGCCTTCTATATGCGCCAACGCGCTACCCCCCGTTGGCCCGCGCCTTGCCGAGCTCCCCGGAGAGCCACTCGTTGAACGCGCGGCGGGTCTCGGCGATGATGCGGCGCTGCTCTTCGAGCGGCGGCAGGTCCCCGCGGTCGAAGTCCGGCGCTTCGTCGCGGCTGCCCCTTATCGCCTCGCGCCTGGAATTTGTGGCCCCAGCGTCGACGGAGCCGTCTGAGATCACGACGCCGTAGAGGTTCTCGGCAGCCTCCGAGCTCAAGAGGTTCCAGCGAACGTCTTTGGCGACGGCTTCGGGGTCGCGTTCTAGCGGGTCGCCAACGCCGCCGGCGCCCGCGGTCTCGAAGACGAGGCGGTCGTCCTCGAAGACGGGCACGTCGCGAACCTTGGAAGGCATCTCGACCTCTTCGGCGTTCGCCCTGATCAGGGTCTTCTTCGACGATCCGCCGGGCTTGCCCCCGGCCACGCCGTAAGGATACGTATGGGCACGGTCGTCCTGGTAGGTGATGCGGCCCTCGGAGAGGAAGCGGTAGACCTTCTTGATACCGCAGCCGCCCCGGAACTGTCCGGCGCCGCAAGAGTCTTTGCGAGCCGAGTATTCCTCTACGATCATGGGGTAGTACGTCTCCATGTACTCCGCGGGCACGGCCAGAAACTCCGGCCACCAGGAGTGTCCGTCCAGGCCGTCTTTGCCCGGGATTGCAGGAATGCCCCCGTACAGGATCTCCATGGTCTGGAACGCCTCCCCATCGTTCTTTACCCCGGAATAGACGAAGTTGGGGCTCGTCCCGTAGGAGCCCGAGACGTTGAAGCCGATGGCCTTGGCGTAGACGGCGCCTAGCACGTCGAACTGCCGCGCCATCACGACGAGGCGATTGCTGAGGGGCGCTGGTTCTTTCGGGCGCAGGACGCTGCCGTCGGGGATGTTGACCTTGATGATGTCCGCGTAGCCGTCGTTGAACAGGATCGTCGGGTCGACGGCGGAGATCAGGAATACCCCGGCGAACATCTGGAACATCTCTTTGTTGAGCAGGAAATTGACGGGCCCCGGAACCTGCGCGTCGGTGCCGGTCCAGTCGAGGTGAAGCGTGTCGCCCTCGCGCCACATCGCGAGCCTGAGCTTTATGGGACCGTTGCCAAGCCCGTCGTCGTCGGTGTAGTCCTCGAACTCGAAACGTTCGTCCTCGGGGATGAGTTGGCGGATCAAACCTATGATGCTCGTCCTGGTGCGGGCCAGAAGCGCGTCGCAGGCCTCAAGGTACGTGTCCTTGCCGAAACGGTCGCAGATGTCTTTGACGCGTTGGGCGCCAGCGGCGGTCCCGGCGGCTATAGCCATGACGTCGGCCTGGGTCTCGCGCGGGGTGCGGGAGTTGTGGCAGAAGAAGCGCAGGACCTCCTCGTTCAGCTTGCCGCCGTCGTAGAGCTTGACCGGCGGCATCCTCACGCCTTCCTCGTAGATGGAGCGGGCGTCTATGGGGATGGAACCCGCGGTCGAGCCGCCAACGTCCATCAGGTTGCCCCACTGGAGGGCGTAGCCGATGTGGTCGTCCTCGTAGAAGATCGGGCGCACCAGCAGGATGTCGGGCAGGTGCGACGTGCTCCCCTCCATCATGTAGGGGTCGTTGAGGGCTATGACGTCGCCGTCTTTCAGGTCTTCTACGGTGTAGGGAGAGTTGTCGAGGACGGTGTCCACGGGGCTTCCGAACTGGCCGACGATCATGCGTCCCTTGCGGTCGGCGATGAGGGGGAACTCGTCGGCCTGCTCGCGGATGACGGGGCTTACGGCGGTGGTGACGAGCACCCGGTCCATCTCGTGGCGGATGTTCTTCAGGGCATTCTCGATGATGTCGAGGGTGACGTGGTCTATGTCGTGTTCCCGGACGAAGTCCGGCTCGGCCTGCAGAACCATCTCTCTATGCCTCCTCGATCAGGATGTTTCCGAACCGGTCCACAGCACCAGCGTAGCCCGACTCTATCACCGTCGTAGTGTCGTCCTGCACCACGACCGCGGGACCCGCGACGATGTTTCCGGGGCTCAGCTTACCGCGGTCGTAGATAGGGGTCTCCATCCATCCACCGTCGAAAAAGACCTGCTCGTTGTGCGTGACCGCGCCCGAGGCGTCTTCCCCTACCCCGTCCTCGCTCTTCAGAAGGCTTACGCCCTTGATGGTTCCGAGTCCAACGACGCGGACCGTGGCGATCTCAAGCGGCGAATCCGGCAGGTCGAAGTTGTAGCGCTTCCTGTGTGCCTCCTCGAACCGTCCACGCAGAAATGCGCTGTCGCCGTCTTGCAACTCTTCGAGTTCGAAGGCGGAGGGGATCTGGATGTTCTGCAGGTAGTAGCGGCAGTCGGCGTACAGGTCGAACCGCTTGTTGTCGTCCGAGACTCCTTCGCCTTCGAGCCACTCGTCCGCCTGGGAGATGAGCCTTTCAACCGTTTCTCTTAGTTCGGAGGCCGGGGTCTCCTCGGCGACACGGAGGTACGTCTCGGGGAACTCGTTCTGGATGTCTGAGGTGAGGAATCCGAACGCGCTCATCACGCCTGGGGTCGGTGGCACGATGACGGAGCGGGACCGGATCAAACGCCCAAGCGCGTTGGCGTGCATCGGACCGGCCCCGCCGAACGCGACGAGCCCGAAGTCCCTCGGGTCGTGCCCGCGCTCGACGCTGACGACGCGGAGCGCCGCGTGCATGTTCTCGTTGACGATCTCCAGGATGGCCTCTGCAGCCTCCTCAACTCCCATCCCGAGCTGCTCTGCGATCGTCCCCACGGCCGTCCGCGCAGCCTCTTCGTCCATCTCCAAAGTGCCACCGAGGGCGACACCTGGCGGGATGCGGTGAAGAACGACGTTCGCGTCGGTCACGGTCGGGGCCTCGCCACCGCGCCCGTACGACGCGGGCCCCGGATCTGCACCGGCGCTCGCGGGTCCGACCTGCAGCGCGCCGCTCGCGGAGAGGAACGCGATGGAGCCGCCGCCCGCGCCGACGCTGTGCACGTCCACCGCCGGCGACTTGAACTGGAAATACCCGAGCTGGATGTCGCGCCTGACAGGAGTTTCGCCGTCACGGCACAAGGATACGTCGGTCGACGTGCCACCCATGTCGAAGGTCAGGATGTCGGGGATCCCGATCTCCTTGGCAAGGTACGCAGAGCCGGTTACGCCGCCGGACGGTCCCGAAAGGGCTATCTGGATCGGGCGCTCTGCCACGGCCTCAGTGCTCATCGCCCCGCCGTCAGAGCGGACGATGGAGAGCGCCCCGCCGAACCGCTTCTCGTCGATGGACGCCTCGAAGTTCCTCATGTAATGCATCGTGCGCGGCTGAACCGCGGTATTTACCACTGTGGTCAGCGTCCGCTCGTACTCCCCATACTCCTGCCCGATGTCTGCCGAGATAGAGACAGAGAGGTCGGGATGTGCCTCACGCA
>DATDKB010000250.1:0-4054 GCA_036520255.1 Rubrobacter sp.
GGCGGTGGAGACGGACCGGGGCAACCGCCCAGAGAGCGACGGGTTTGCTGTGCGGCAAAGCGCTCCCTTCATCCTATACAATCGGCTACGGTCGATACTACTACAGTGGGATGGCACGGATGAAGCCGGCGTTCAAAGGCAAGAGCGGGGCGTACCGGGAGCGGATCCTGTCTCTCCGGCGCCACCTCCACCGGTTTCCCGAGCTCAGCGGGGAGGAACACGACACCTCCGAGACGGTGCAAGAGAAGCTGGACGAGCGCGGCATCCCCTCTACCACGGGCTACGCTGGGACGGGCGTGCTCGGCGTGGTGGAGGGGGGACGTCCGGGCAAGACCGTGGCCCTGAGGGCGGACATGGACGCCTTACCCGTACAGGAGGAGAACGCCCACGGCTTCGTCTCCGAGGTGGAGGGCGTGATGCACGCTTGCGGGCACGACGCCCACATGGCGATGCTGGTCGGGGCCGGATGGTTGCTAGACGACGTGAAGGACGAGCTGCCCGGCCGCGTGCTGCTCGTGTTCCAGCCGGCGGAGGAGGCCTCGCCCACGGGCGGGGCGAGGCAGATGATGAAGGATGGTGTATTCGAAGAGCATCGTCCCGACATCATCTTTGCCCAGCACGTCTCGCCCGAGCTAACCGTGGGGCGGGTCGGCGTGCGCAGTGGCGCGATCACGGGCGCCTCCGACCGCTTTAAGGTGACCATCGAAGGTGAGGGCGGGCACGCCAGCAAACCCCACCAGAGCATCGACGCGATAGTGGTGGCCAACCAGGTCATCAACAGCCTGCAGACGGTCGTGAGCAGGGATGTGGACCCCCTCCGCTCCGCGGTACTGACGGTGGGTAAGATCCGGGGCGGAACCCGCTACAACGCCGTCGCCCAGAGGACGACGCTGGAGGGTACGATCCGCACCTTCTCGCCCGACACCAAAGAGAGGGTGAAAGAACGCTTCCACGCGATCGTGCGCGGCGTCGCCGAGTCGATGGGGGCCGCAACCCGCATCAAGTACCTGGATGGCTACCCGGCGACCGTGAACACCCCGGAATGGGCCGAGCGCGTCCGCAAGACGGCGCAGGACCTTCTAGGTCCTGAGGCAACGCCCGAGATAGATCCCTCCCTGGGAGGAGAGGACTTCGGTAGGTTCCTGCTCGAGTACCCCGGTGCTTACTTCCGGCTCGGGACCGCCTCCCCGAACGGCTCGGAGAAGAGCCGTCTTCACGACTCGCGCTTCGATATCGACGAGGCGGCGCTAGAACCGGGGACGGAGATCCTCGCCCAAATAGCCGTCGATGCTCTCTACCAGCTCGAAGGGACGGTAAACAGGCGACATATGGAGAAAGGAACCTACTCGTGACGGAGAGACTCTACGACGACGACGTCGACTGGTGGCCGGTCATCTCACCGCCTACAGAGTACGCCGAGGAGGCTGGTCTGTACGTGGAGATGATCCGGGCCCCGGCGCAACGTCCGGTCCGCGAGGTGCTGGAGCTCGGTAGCGGAGGCGGCAACAACGCCTCGCACATGAAGCACGACTTCCGTATGACCCTCGTCGATCCCGCGGACGGGATGCGAGAGCTTAGCCGTAGGCTAAACCCCGAGTGCGAACATCTACCAGGCGACATGCGCCACGTGCGCCTGGGGCGCACCTTCGACGCCGTTTTCGTCCACGACGCCGTGATGTACATGACCACCGAAGACGACCTGCGCGCCGCCCTCGAAACCGTCGCCGTCCACCTTGCACCCGGCGGCGTGGCGCTCGTCGCGCCGGACGCGACCGGTGAGTCGTTTTCCGTGGCCACCGACCACGGCGGCGGTGAGGACGAAACGGGAAGGCAGGCGCGCTACCTGGAGTGGACGCTACCTCCCGAGCCTGGCGGGACTACCTACACTGTGCACTACGCGTTCATGCTGCGCGAGACCGACGGAAACGTGCGCGTCGTCCACGACCTCCACCGCGAGGGGTTGTTCCCGCGCGCTACGTGGTTGCGATTGTTCCGGGAGATCGGGCTCGATGCCGAGCTCGCGCCCCGGACCATCGAAGGCGTCGACTACGACTCGTTTGTGGCGGTGCGTGCCAAGACGTAGGTCGGTAAGAGGCCCAACGGCGGTTCGCGGAAGAATAGGCCCTTTTCGAAGGGCTTTACCCGGTTTGCTGTTCTTCGGGTGTGCCGTCGAGCCTGGTCGAGACCAGCAGATCCAGGATTAGGGCCAGCGCCGTCAGCAAGAAGGCGCCGGAGTACGGGATGTACCGAAGGGAGCAGAGAGGATTGATCGTCCCGCAGGAAGCGCCGCGCCGGAAGCGTCGCGCCGGGAGGCGAGTAATGCTCCGAGCACCGCTGGCTCCGCCCCCAACGCGTGCGCGCCCGACGCCGCTGAGCGCCTCCCCAACAAGCAGGTCGTGTTCGGTCGCCACGGTGGCCAGGTCGTGGTTCCCAACTGGCTAATTCGGGCGCTCGGCCTGGCCCTCGACGGCTTCGGCTAGCGCGGGGAAGAGCTCTGAGAGGCGAGGGTACAGTTCCTTGAAGACATCGTTGTAAATTCGGTCGTAGAAGGCCAACCTCTCCTCGTCAGGCTCGTAGCTGGCTCCCTCTCCGGACATGGTAGCGGCCACTTCCCGGAGTTCGCCGGGGTCATCCGTGGCGGCCGCCGCCATCATCGCGGCCCCGAGGCAGGTGGTCTCTGACTCCTTGCACGCCTTCACCGGCCTTCCGGTGATGTCGGAGATCATCTGGCAGAACAGTGGGCTCCGCGACCCTCCACCCATGGCGAAGAACGTTTCGACGGGCTGTACGAGCCCCTTCTCCATGGCCTCGGTCTCCACGCGCTGCTCGAAGGCGAGCCCTTCGAGGACAGCCCGGTAGACGTGGCCCTTGTTGTGCGTGCCCCGTAACCCGAACAGGACACCCCTGGCCTGCGAGTCCCAGTAAGGGGTGGACGCCGCGTTCAGGTAAGGCAACAGGAGCAGCCCTTCCGCGCCTGGAGGGATCTGGCCAGCCGCCGCCTCGAGAACTTGCTCGGCGCTCAAGTCCAGGCCCAGGTCCGAGGGTTTGATGCCGCCGATGTTATCCACAAACCAGTCGATGGTGTAGGTCCCGCCGCGCAGAAGAGTCTCCGGTACGTAGGTCTTCGGGATCGGGCCCGAGAGGGTGCGGAACTCGCGGCCCCAGGCGTAATCGTCGCTGTAGGTGCCAGAGACGAGCGCCGTACCCAGGTTCAGGTACGCCCGCCCGGCTTCAGTCACGTTCGCCCCGAGGCCGGCGGCCTGCCCGTCACCGGCTCCGCCGACGACCGGCAATCCCGGCGGAAGCCCTGTCTCACGTGCCACGTCGTCACCCAGCTCGCCAACGACCGAGCCGGGAGGGGACAACTCGGCGAGCTGTCCCCTCTCCAGGCCGACCTCCCCGAGTATCTCGTCCGACCAGTCGAAGGTCCGCATGTCCAACAGACCTAGAGGGTCGGCGCACGCCCAGCTCGTGCGCCACTCACCCGTCAACCGGTGGACGAGGAACGCGTGCACGTCCAGCACCCTGGATGTCCGAGCCAGCAGCTCGGGCTCGTTTGCGCGCAGCCAGAACAGCTTGTAGAGGGCCGGGGTCATGCTCGGGGGCTTGCCCGTTATCTCGTGGAACCTATCTGACCCGTATTGATCTACCTCCCTGTAAGACCTGGCGTCCAGCCAGAGAATCGCCTGCCTCAAGGGGCGGCCCTCTTCGTCCGTGCAGACGAAGCTCTCCCGCTGGTGCGTTAAGCCGACGGCCCTGATGCGGGCCGTATTCACCCTCGCTGCGGCCTCCTTGAGGGCCGTTTTTACGGACCTCCACCATTCCTCGGCGTCCTGCTCGTACCAGCCGGGGCGGGGCGCCTCTAGCGGGAAGGCCGCCCTTCCCTCCGCCACGGAGTTGCCCCTCTCATCCCAGACGACGGCCTTCGTCGCCGTGGTCGAGCAGTCGATCCCGATGACGTATCGCTCAGCAGCCATACTTACCAGAACCCCGCGTCATCCTCGCACCAACCTTCCCAGGGTCACGCTTTCAGACTACACCCAACACCTCGGTT
>DATDKB010000251.1:0-3551 GCA_036520255.1 Rubrobacter sp.
TCAGCCCAACTTGAACGGGTCGCGGGTCTCACCGGAGAGCTCGATCCAGATTGACTTCACTTGGGTGTACTCCCTGATGGACTCGAGCCCATTCTCCCTGCCGATACCGCTCTGCTTATAGCCGCCAAAGGGCGTGTTGAAAGAGATTGTGCGGTAAGAGTTGACCCAGACGGTGCCAGCCCGCAGGGCGTGGGCGACCCGATGGCCCGCTGCAGGTCCTTGGTCCATACCCCGGCGGCCAAGCCGTAGGGCGTGTCGTTGGCCTGGCGGACAATCTCTTCCTCGTCCTCGGCGGAGATCACGCTCAATACCAGGCCGAAGATCTCCTCCTGAGCCACCCTCATCTCGTTGCTGACGCCCGTGAGGATGGTCGGCTCCATGAAGAAGCCATCTTTAAGCTCAGGTGTGTCAGACCGCTTGCCCCCGTACACCAACTCAGCCCCTCCTCATGGCCGATGTCGATGTAGCTCTGCACCTTCTCGAGTTGTTCCTTGAAGGCTACCGGCCCCATCTCCGTCTCCGTCTTTAAGGGGTTGCCCAGCTTGATGGTGCCGGCCTTCTCGGAGAGGCGCTCGACGAGCTCCTCGTGCAGCCGCTCCTGGACGAAGAGCCTGGAGCCGGCGATGCAGGTCTGGCCGGTGGCCGCGAAGATGCCAGAGACCACCCCGTTCGCCACAGCCTCCATGTCGGCGTCCTCGAAGACGATGTTGGGCGACTTGCCACCGAGTTCCAGGGTGACCTTGGCGAGATGATCGGCGGCGTCCTTCATGACTTGCTTGCCCGTGTCCGTCGAGCCGGTGAAGGCCACCTTGTCCACCCCCGGGTGGCGCACTAAGGCGCTCCCTGTGGTCGGGCCGAAGCCGGTCACCACGTTGAAGACCCCAGGCGGGAAGCCCGCTTCCTCGAAGAGCCGGGCGAACTCCAGAGTGGAGGCCGGCGTCTGCTCCGCCGACTTCACCACGAAGGTGCAACCGGCAGCAAGGGCGGGAGCCAGCTTGAAGGTGAGCAGGAGCAGTGGCGAGTTCCACGGCGTTATGGCCCCCACCACCCCTATCGGCTCCCTCCTGGTGTAGACGAAAAAGTTGGGCTTGTCCGAAGGGATGGTCTCGCCTTCTATCTTGTCGGTGGCGCCCGCGAAGTAGTAGTACCACTCCGGCAGGGCCTTGAGCTGCCCGCCCATCTCCCGCAGGAGTTTGCCGTTGTCGGTGCTCTCGACGACGGCGATGTCCTCCGCGTTCTCGGCGAGCACGTCGGCGAACCTCCGCAAGAGACGCGCCCGCTCGGTGCCGGTCATCTTCCCCCACGGCCCCTCGTCAAACGCCTCACGGGCTGCACGCACGGCGAGGTCCACGTCCTCATCGCCCGCCTCCGGCACCGTCGCCCACACCTTACCCGTGTAGGGGTCTACGCTCTCGAAGGTCTTCCCTGAGCGGGCGTCCACCCACCCCCCACCGACGAGCATCTTGTACTCCCTGATCTCCCCGGCCTTCGGGGACTCTATGAGCTGACTAACCACCTCTTCCTCCTTCCGGATCTCGCTTCGCGAACCTACCTCTTCAACCCCAAACGCGACTTGATCAGGCCTTCTTCGCTCTGCCACTGCAGGCGCTTCAGGCACCCGTTGGCCCCCTCCTTCTTGTGGCCGTCGCTGCCCAACCGGAGGCTAAGGGACACGACCTCAGCCTCCCTCCGGGCAAGAAGGTCCCTGACGACCGACGCTGATCGCCGGGGATGACTCCGCCTTGCTCGCTTAGGGCTACTCCGTTACGAGCTCCCGCTCCTGCCCCTCGTGGCCCTCGGAGATGTCGGCGAAGGACGTCTCCGTGGCCAGGAAGACCGAGACGACGGTTATCAAGGCCATCCCGATCATGTAGACGGCGATCGGCCAGTAGCTGCCCGTTCGCGCGAGCAGGGCGACGGCGATGAACGGCGCGATGCCGCCGCTGACAATCGGCGCCAGCTGGTAGCCGATCGAGGCCCCGCTGTAGCGAACGCGCGTGCCGAAGAGCTCGGAGAGGAAGCTCGCCTGGGGAGCGTACATGGCAGCGTGTCCGAGGAAGAGCGAAAGCACGATGGCCAGGTAGACCAGGGCCGTTACTTTGGTGTTCATCAGCCAGAAGTAGGGGAAGGCGAAGATTACGCAGAACAGCGCCCCGCCCATGTACACCGGCCTCCGTCCGATCCGGTCGGAGAGAGCGCCGAAGAACGGGATGGCGAAGAACTCGAGCGCGGCGCCGATCGAGACGCCGACCAGGGCGAGGCTCTCCGGCAACCCCAGCTCCTCGGTTACGTAGGTGAGCACGAAGACGGTGAAGATGTAAAAGAGCATGTTGTCACCGGCGCGCGCCCCCATCGCCAGGAGGACGTTCCTGGGGTACGTGCGCAACACGTCCAGGATGGGCATGGGGGCCTCGGTGTGAGTCTCCTCCACCTCCCTGAAGGCAGGAGACTCCATCAGACGCATCCGTACGTAGAGTCCCACCGCCACCAGGATGATGCTCAAGAGGAACGGTATGCGCCAGCCCCAAGCCAGGAACTGCTCCTCCGGCAGCTGCTCGAACGCGGCGAAGACCACTGTCGAGAGTACGAGTCCCGCCGGGACTCCCATCTGCGGCCAGCTCCCGTAGTACCCTCGCCGACCCGTCGGGGCGTACTCGACCGCCATCAGCACGGCGCCGCCCCACTCTCCTCCGACACCGAAGCCCTGCACGAGGCGCAACACGACCAGCATTATCGGCGCCCAGACGCCGATAGTCTCGTAGGTCGGCATGAGGCCTACGGCGCAGGTCGCGACGCCCATGATGATCAGCGTAATGACGAGCATCGTCTTGCGCCCTATCTTGTCCCCGAAGTGGCCGAAGACGAGCCCGCCTACGGGGCGGGTACCGAAGCCGACCCCGAACGAGGCGAAGGCGAGCAGCGTCCCCACCAGGGGATCGGCCTCCGGGAAGAACAGTTCATTGAAGATCAGAGCCGCCGCCGTCCCGTAGAGAAAGTAGTCGTACCACTCGAGCGCCGTGCCGATCGAGCTCGCTACCGCCACCTGCCTTACAGAGGCCACCTGCCCCTCGTGCTCTCCGCCGAGCCTCTCCATGTCGCTCTCCTTTCCCCTAAGAGAACAGTCTTCATTTTATGTATACGAATCACTCCGCGCTACCTGCCGGCCTCGAGCAAGCCCACCATCTCGGGAAGCACCTATCGCCGTCGCGGCGTGCGGCTACGGGCCGACGCGCTGTTAGAGCGAGAGTCTCTGCTGGAGGAAAGCGCTCCTATTCTTGAGAGAACGAATTGGGGTGGGTTCCTACTCCGGCGACGACGAGAACCCCGGCATTCAACCCGAACAATATAGGCATCCTTAAGCAAGATTCGGTCTCTCAATCGTGGTTTGCGTGCGCCATTACGTCTACGTGGCGGCCGAGTGGCAAGAGCGCCGCGTACGCCGCGAGGCCGAGCAGTATCAAGGCGGCGATGGCGGGGGTGTATCTGCCAGCAGTGGCGTCGACCACGAACCCGACGGCCGGCGGGCCGAGCGCCGAGCCGATGCCGTTCGC
>DATDKB010000252.1:0-2659 GCA_036520255.1 Rubrobacter sp.
ACTTCTTCATCGAAGGTCCGGCAGAGGAAAATGGGTGGGCGAGGCTTTCTGTCGGACGGTCTTCTATAGGCTAAGGGAAGCTCGGTGGCCGAGCCTGTATTCACCACTTCGAGAGGAGAGGTGAGCAAGATTCTGCATTAATACTACGTCGCGACTGCCCTGTTCCCCACAGATTCTCGGCATCTTGTGCTCGAGGACTTTGAGGGAGCCGGCATCTGGGTAGCTGAGCGGCGCTTCGCGGCGAAGCATATGATCTTTTCGCCGGGCGATCCCGACGAAAAGATAGGGACCGAGGCACAGCAACCATACACCGCGGTTTGATGGAGATGATTCCAGGGGATGAGACATACCGTCGAACGAGAAACCACGCGGCTTACTCTCAAGTTTTTGGATTAACGGCAACATAAGGAATCAAGAATGTTGAGAACGGCGGAAAAACCATTTGGGTAGTGAAGGAAGATTCTGCTCGTTAAGGGAACGCGCAAGGACTCAGACCTTTAGAGATATCGGAGCTAGCCAAGGCTTCGCCCCGGGACGCGTTGTATGGATCTGCGCGCTTTGGGCGCTTATACACAGCGTGCTTGCCTCCAAGCAAGCCAAGGATCTGACCCGCCGGATCGGGTCGACGCGGGCTTGATCACGGTCGAAGGTGATCGGGTAGCCCTGGCACACTGCCTTGCTATGCTGGGGTCATCCGACGGTGATTAGGGGAGAGCGGTACGTGAAGACACCCGTGCCTTCAACGCCCGCTGACCAGCTTGTTTCTACGGGGCGCCGTACGAGGTAGGGCCGGGCTGACGGCTGTCCGCCGCGGGCGGACCGCTTGTGTGGTCCATGATTACTGACCTTGATTATGGGGTATTTGTTCGTGATCGTTGTCCTTTAGCGTGGGGTACCTGTCGAAGGAGAAGGGGGCTACGAGTGGCGAATAGGGAAGAAACGCAAGTAAATGAGACCGCAGGCACAGGCGAAGGTGAGTCGGGTACCCGGGTAGAGAGGGAGGCGACTCAAAGCGGGTCTGGGGCCAGCGACGCACCCCAGCGATTGGGGATGGTGTTCTGGGTAACGGTCGCCATCTCGGCGGCGTTCGTTTTGTGGGGCGTGCTCTTCACGGATAACTTCACCAGCACGCTCGGTACGATCGTTGGTTGGATCACCGAGGGCCTCGGATGGCTGTACATGCTCATAACCACCTTCTTCCTCGCCTTCGTTATCTACCTGGCCTTCTCCCGCTACGGCAAGATCAAGCTCGGCCAGCCGGACGATCAGCCCGAGTTCGGCAACTTCGCGTGGTTCTCCATGCTCTTCCAGGCGGGGATGGGTATCGGCCTGGTCTTCTGGGGCGTTGCCGAGCCCATCACGCACTACAACACTCCGCCCCTCGGTCTGGCGGAGGCGCGCACGCCGGAGGCCGCAACCCTGGCCTTGCAGACGGCGTTCTTCCACTGGTGCCTGCACCCGTGGGCGATGTACGCCACCATCGGCGTCGCCGTGGCGTACTTCACCTACCGCAGGGGCATGGCCAACTTGCAGATCAGCACGGTCTTCCGTCCCCTGATCGGCGAGCGCGTCGAGGGGCCCATAGGGAAGGCGATCGACATCCTGGCGATCCTGGCCACGCTGTTCGGCGTCGCCGTCTCGCTGGGGCTTGGCACCCTCCAGATCGCCGCGGGCCTGAGCAAGGTCTTCGGCCTCCCGACCGGGATCGGCCTGATGCTGATCATCATTGCCGTCACCGCAATCGCGTATATGCTCTCGGCGTCGACACCGATAGACAAGGGGGTCAACTATCTGAGCCAGGCGAGCATGTATCTGGCCTTCGTCCTGCTCGTCTACTTCCTCGTCGTCGGGCCGACGATCCTGCAGCTCAACACCTTCACGCAGGAGCTCGGCGTCTACTTGGCCAACATCGTCCCCCAGAGCCTCAGGATGAGCGCCTTCGACCCGGGGGAGGCGGAGTGGCTCGGCAGCTGGACCATCTTCTTCTGGGCGACGTGGATCGCCTGGGGCCCGTACGTGGGCGCCTTCATCGCCCGCATCTCCCGCGGGCGCACCATCCGGGAGTTCATCGTGGGGGTGCTGATAGGTCCGAGCCTTTTTTCCATGATCTGGTTCTCCGTTTTCGGGGCGGCGGGCATCCGGCTCGACAACCAAACCAACGGTAACCTCGGCGAGGCCGTCGCCAACGACGGCGCCGCCATCGCGTTGTTCGAGTTCCTCGGCGCCTACCCGCTCGCCCTGCTCACGTCGCTCGTGGCGCTCTTCCTGATCTTCATCTTCTTCGTCGCGGGGGCGGACGCGGGTACCATCGTGCTGGGCAGCATGTCCGCCGGCGGCGTCCTGAACCCGAACACCAGGATCAAGCTCACCTGGGGCGTGATAATGGCGGCGCTCGCCGCAGCCCTGCTCCTGGCCGGTGGCGGCGGGCCCGACGCGCTCAGCGGGCTCACGAACGGGGCGATCCTGGCCGCAACGCCATTCGGTATACTCATGGTCCCCATGTGCTACGGCCTCTACAAGACCCTGCGGACGGACTACCGCGAAGAGCGAAGGGAACTGCAACAGGCGATGGCGTACGACCGCGAGATGGAGCTGCAGCAGATGAGAGAGATCATGGCCGGTCCGCCGCGCCGCCGCCTGCGCCGGGTCTCCCCCACGC
>DATDKB010000253.1:0-2496 GCA_036520255.1 Rubrobacter sp.
CTCCGCCACCAGCGCCTTGCGCCCCTGGCCAGCACCACGAAACTTGAGCACGTACGTCCCGAGATCGTCGGCCTCGACGATCGCCGGCAGCGAACCCCCCTCACGCAGGGGCGTTACGTACCTGGTCGCAGTGATCGTCCTGAGCAAGCCGCATTCCTCGACGTAAATATTGCTGGGAGAACCTCACAACCATTCTAACGGCTCGATCACCCCCCGCTTGACAAAAAACCATCTTATATTAATATACGCACAGTATGTATGTAAAAGCTGAGAACGTGGGGCGAAGGACGCAGGAGGAGCAGCGGGCGGCGACGCGGCGGGCTTTGCTCTGCGCGGCTCGGGAGCTTTTCGCGGAGGGTGGGTACCACGCGACGGCTGCCGGGGAGGTGGTGAGGCGGGCAGGTTTGACGCGTGGGGCGATGTATCA
The DNA here is from genome assembly GCA_036520255.1 of Rubrobacter sp. Taxonomy (GTDB): domain Bacteria; phylum Actinomycetota; class Rubrobacteria; order Rubrobacterales; family Rubrobacteraceae; genus Rubrobacter_D. The sequence continues at coordinate 428 of DATDKB010000253.1, forward strand.
CCATTTCGAGGACAAGAGGGATCTCTTCCGGGCAGTAGTCGAGGAGGTGGAGGCCGAATTAGACGGTATCGTTCTCGTAGAGGCGAGGCGGGTTCTTGCGGAGACCTCTAGCGAATGGGAGGTGTTTCGGGCGGGTCATCGGGCGTATCTGGACGTCTGTATGCGGCCTGATGTGCGTCGGATCCTGTTGCTCGACGGACCGGCCGTGTTGGGTTGGGAGGAGTGGCACGAGATAGACGCCGCCCACGCGGCCGGGCAGATACAGGTCGGGCTGGAGTCGATGATGGAGAGCGGGATGATGGAGCGCAGCCCGACGAGGCCGCTGGCCCACCTGCTGCACGGTGCGGTTCTGGAGGCGGCCCTGTACGTAGCCGTCTCCGAAGACCCTACGCTGGCCAGGGACGAGGTCTGGGATGGTCTAGAACGCCTTTTGGAGGGCCTTCTCCGAGGGCGCGGAACGGAGTAACAGATGGACCTGTTGATGGAGTACAAGTGGGTATTGCTCGTCGGGGCGGAGGCCTCGTTCTGGGTGCTTTCGGGCGCGTTCCTGGTGCTCAGGTACTGGGCGGGTCTCGTCCGGCTGAGCGTCGTGTTCCTGATCCTTATCGTGGCGGACAACCTCGTTATCCTGGGGCTTGGCGTACTCGATTACCTCTACACCGGTGAGTTCGCGACGTACCAATTCGCCATAGCCGCCGTGCTCCTCTACGGCGTCACCCTCGGTAAACGCGATTTCGCACGCCTCGACGCCTACCTGAAGCGCAAGATAACGCAGCGGAAGCGAAGCGCTAGTTAACGGCCGGCATCTGCGGGACGATCCCTTCCATCCCCGTTTTCTGGTCGTTTCGTCGAAAAGGACGGCTGCTTCTGAAACGTTGCGGTGTATCATTCGCGGGATTAACCGCCTGTAGCGTGCTCCGCCCGTAGGCCTAGTGAACTTCGGCCCGGGGTCCGATGTGCGTTCGGAGCAACCGGCCTATCTTGTCTGCGTAGTGTGTAGTCTGCGGAGGAGGTAGTCGTGCTTGGTGGAAGAGAGTCTGTTTCGGAGGGGTGAGGAGGACGTTTCTTGGAGGCGGCGACGAAAGAGCTCATGATCGAGGCCACCGGCGTCCAGAAGGTTTACGACGCCGGCGGCCTGCGGGTGCGTGCGCTCCGGGGCCTCGACCTCGGGGTCAGACGCGGGGAGATGGTCGCCATCATGGGGCCCTCGGGATGCGGGAAGACCACGCTCCTGAACGTACTCTCCGGGCTCGACGACCTCTCCGACGGCGAGATCTACGTCGACGGCGAGCCCATAAAGGGCATGTCGGATAGGAAACGCACGCGATTTCGGGCCGAGAAGATGGGCTTCATCTTCCAGTCGTACAACCTCATTCCGGTTTTATCTGCTATCGAGAACGTCGAGCTGCCACTGCTGGTCGCCGGCCACAAGCCGAAGAAGGCGCGGCAGTGGGCGCAGGACGCCGACGAGATGGTGAGGCTCGCGGATCAGGCGAAAAAACGCCCCGCCGAGATGAGTGGTGGCCAGCAACAGCGCATCACGGTAGCCCGCTCGCTCGTAAACAAACCCGCCATCGTGTGGGCCGACGAGCCTACCGGCGCCCTCGACTCCGAAACGTCCAAAGGAATAATGGACCTCCTCGTCAGGCTGAACGAGAGCGAGCAGCAGACCTTCGTCCTCGTCACGCACGACGCCGCGGTCGCCGCGAGGGCGCATCGCACTATCCGCATGCGTGACGGCCACATTACGAGCGACGAGGCGAACGGGAAGGAGACCGGAGATGGAAGAGCTCTTCGGCATCCCGACGGAGGGGCTCATGTGGGTCCTCCTCGCCGTCTTCGGCGCTGCGGCCCTGATCCTCGTCCTCTCCGCCCTCCGCAACCGCGTCTCCTTCAGGATGGCGGCCCGCAACCTGCCGCGCCGCCGCACCCAGACCATTCTGGTCGTGCTCGGCCTGATGCTCGCGACCATGCTGTTCTCCGCCTCCTTCACCACCGGAGACACCCTTACCAACTCCCTCCGCGTAGAGTCTCTGAAGAACCTCGGACAGGTCGACGTTCAGGTACAG
>DATDKB010000254.1:0-4830 GCA_036520255.1 Rubrobacter sp.
CTAGGTTGCCGGGGTCGGCCTCGGGGTGCTTGTCGATGGCCGCGTTTAGGTTGGTGACGTAGGTGTTGTGGTGCTTTTCGTGGTGGAGGTGCATGGTCTGTTCGTCTATGGCGGGTTCCAGGGCATCGTAGCCGTAGGGCAGTTGCGGCAGCTCGTAGGCCATTTTCTGCTTGCTCCTCTCGTAGTTTGCGTTCGGTCTCCTCGCTGTACATACCCTGAAAAGGCGAACCTTTAACGTCGGAGACGGTAGGATCAAAGGCGTACCCCGTGGATGCGCGAGGCTGTAGAATACGGATGTTGAAGGCGCAATCTTCACGTACTCCGTACGAGCAAGACCCGAGGCGGCCCGCTTCGGAGGAGATGCGGCGCCTTCTGGATAGGGCCGTCGCGGCCAGCTCCAACGGCATCGTTATCACGGACCCCAAATCGCCTGACGACCCCATCGTCTACGCCAACCCGGCCTTCGAGAGGATCTCCGGTTACCCCGTGGACGAGGTCCTTGGACGCAACTGCCGCTTTTTGCAGGGCGAAGACCGCGACCAGGCTGCCCTAAACGATTTACGGACGGCCCTGGGGGAAGAGCGCGAGTCGAGGGTCGTCTTGAGGAACTACCGCAAGGACGGGACGCAATTCTGGAACGAGCTCTACGTCTCGCCCGTCCACGATGAGCAGGGACGCCTCACCAACTTCGTGGGCGTCCAGAACGACATCACGGAGCGGCGCAGGATCGAGGAGGTCTTGCGCGAGAGCGAGGAGCGCTTCAGGGCCACCTTCGATCACGCCGCCATCGGGGCGGCGCAGGTCGGGGTCGACGGCCGCTGGCTCCGCGTCAACCGGAGGCTGGGTGAGATCGTCGGCTACGAGCCTGACGAGTTGCTGACGGTATCGTTTCAGGACATCACCCACCCCGACGATCTGGAAGGAGATCTCGCACAGGTAAGCCGTCTGCTCGCGGACGAGCTCCAGACGTACACGATGGAGAAGCGCTACGTGAGAAAAGACGGCTCGGACGTCTGGGTGAACCTGACCGTCTCGCTGGTGCGGGCTTCTTCGGGAGAGCCGGCCTACTTTATCGCGGTCGTCGAGGACATTAACGAGCGCAAGAAGACTGAGGAGGAGCGCGACCTCCTGCTGGTCAAGGAGCAGCTCGCGCGGGCCGAGGCGGTGGAGGCACGACGGCGCCTATCCTTGCTCGCGGCGGCGGGCCCCGCGCTCTCGGCCTCCCTCGACTACGCAGACACCCTGGAGAGGATCACGCATCTCCTCGTGCCCGAGCTCGCTGACTGGTGCCTGCTCGACATCGTCGAGGACGACGGGAGGGTCAAACAGCTCGCCGCCGCGCACGCCGACCCGGAGAAAGCAGACCTCTTGACGAGGCTAAAGGAGCACAGACGCTTCGGTGAGGACGACCCCGGGAGCACATCCGAGGTGCTGAGGGCGGGGCGCCCCGTGCTGCTCTCCGATCTCCCCGACGCCACTTTCTACGAACAGACGTTGGGTAGCGGCGAGCACCTCGACATCCTGCTACGGCTCGAGCCCCGCTCGCTGATGTGCGTACCTCTGCTGGCGCGGGGGAGGACCATAGGCGCCATCACGCTCATCTCCACCAGGCCGGACCGCCGCTACGTCGAGGAGGACCTGGCGCTGGCCGAGGATCTCGCGTACCGCTGCGCCCTCGCCGCGGACAACGCCCGCCTCTACAGGGACCGAAGCGAGATCGCACGTGTCCTGCAGAGGAGCCTCCTTCCGCCGCACCTGCCGGAGATCCCCGGCGTCGAGGTCGGTGCCGAGTACCTACCCGTGGGCGAGGCCAACGATGTTGGCGGGGACTTCTACGATCTCATAAACACCATCGAAGACAGTTGGGTATGCGCCATAGGGGACGTGCGCGGCAAGGGTGTCGAGGCGGCCTCCGTAACGGCCCTGGCCCGCTACACGATCCGGGCCATCACCCTGAAGGATGACAGGCCTTCGGAGATCCTCGCCGCCCTGAACGAAGCCATGCTCCGTCAGCTTCCCGAGGATCGTTTCTGCACCGCCGCCTGCATCCGGCTAGAACCCGAGGACGGCCTCGCGGGTGTCGGGGTCGACGTCTCGCGCGCCGGCCACCCGGCACCGCTCCTGGTGCGCCCGGACGGCCCCGTCGAGGAGGTTGGCTGTTCGGGGAAAGTGCTCGGCGTGTTCGACGACGCGGAGCTCACGGACATCTCGCTGCGTCTCATGCCAGGCGAGACGCTCGTCCTCTACACCGACGGTGTCACCGAGGCGCGTTCTCATGACGGCGAGTTCTTCGGTGAAGAGCGGTTGCGCCATCTCCTCGGCTCCTGCTCAGGCTACGACCCCGAGACCCTGGCCAGGAAGATCAAGAACGTCGTCCTGGATTTCCAGGATGGCTACCCGCGCGACGACCTCGCCGTGCTCGTCCTACGCGCCACTGCCTGATCGGCGGAGCGCGGCCAGCGTCAGGAGTCCCACCGCCGCAAACGCCGCGGCGGCGAGCTGGATCGCCCAGATCACACCCGAATGTTCCGACTGGAGCAGCGTTCCTGCGACGATGGGGCTGAAGCCGCAGGCAACGCCGAAGCAGGCCCCGAAGAGAGCAAGATAAGTGCCCCTGAGCCGCACGGGAGCCAGCTCGGCGGCGAGGGAAGCACCCGCGACCTCCAGGACCATCTCGGCCAGCGTGAAGAACAAGACGAAAGCGACGAAGATGCCGAGGAACGAGTCGGTCAGCAGCAACGCTGCCGATGAGGCGGCGAAGAGGCCGGCACCCGCCAGCAACGCGACGACCCTGGAGCCACGGTCGATCAAGTACGACATCGGAAGCTGAAAGAGTATGACCATAAGCCCGTTGGCCCCCAGGAAGAACCCTATTTGCCCGTCGGCCACCCCGACGAAGTTCTTGGCATAGATCGGCAATGCCTGCCAGTCCTGCGTAAAAACGTAGTAGAGCAAGACCCCGACCCCGAGCAAGACTACGAAAGGCCCGTCCGAGAACGCCGCGCGCAACCTGCCGGAAGACTCGTTGCTTTCCGCCGGTTCCTTCAGCGCGGGGCGTGATTCCCTGATGCCAAGGGCCAGCGCGACCGCCACCGCCGCCGTCAGGACCGAGGTTCCGACGAAGAGCTTCGGGTAGACACCCCCCGACCCCCCGGCCGCGGCCGAGACCAGGCCGGCCACCATCGGGCCGAGGGCCCAGCCCACGTTGCCGCCGACCCGGACGAGCCCGAAGGCACGGGATCTCAACCCCTGCGGCGTCACGTCGGCGACCATCGCGTTGCGCGAAGCCTCGAACATAGACCAGCCCACAAAGCCGTGGGCGGTCGATACGGCCAGGTACCCGGCGAAGCCGCCGACGAGCGAGAACGCGAAAAAGCTAACCGAGCTGCCGGCGAGGGCGGCGAGCATCATGGGCTTGCGGCCGTAGCGGTCGGTCAGCGGGCCGGCAACGAGGCCGGAGAGGACGCTCGCCGCCGCGAACACCGCCAACCCGACCCCGATCAGCGAGAGCGGTATGCCGAGAATGTTGTGGAAGTAGATCGAACTGAAAGGAAAATACAGACCGTGCCCGAACCGGAAAGCGAGCATCGCAAACAGCAACAGCCACACCCTGCGATCGAATCTGGAGAACGTTTTCGTAACCCGCGAAATCACCCGCCGATGATACCGGAAACGTGCGATGACACTATGAGATACTGCACACGCCCATCGGAGAAGGAACAGAATCTTGACCCAGGACGCACAACTTCCGCGCTCGCTCGCTGCTCTCTCCAGAGAGCTGAAGCAGAGACATCTCTCCCCGGTCGAGGTCGTGAGGGCGCTGCTCGCGCGCGTCGAGGCCGACGAGACTAACTCCTTCATCACCGTTACGGCGGAACGTGCGCTTGGGAGAGCGTCGCTGGCCGAACGGGAGATCATGGCCGGACGCCACAGGGGACCGCTTCATGGCGTCCCCGTCGCCCTCAAGGATCTCATCCATACAGCGGATGTTCCCACCACGATGGGCTCCGCCTTCTTCGCCGGGCACGTCCCGGATCACAGCGCGACCGTCGTTCTCAAACTAGAAGAAGCTGGCTCGGTCCTGATCGGCAAGACCAACACCCACGAGTTCGCCTACGGCCCGACTGGCGACCGCTCGTTTTTCGGGCCGACCAGGAACCCACATGACACTACAAGGATCACCGGCGGCTCCAGCGGTGGTTCCGGGGCGGCGGTAGCGGCGAACCTCTGCTACGGCGCTCTGGGTTCGGACACAGGTGGCTCCATCCGCATCCCCGCGGCCCTCTGTGGTGTCGTCGGCATGAAACCGACCTTCGGGCGCGTGAGCAAGCATGGCGTCTTTCCCCTCGCCTGGAGCCTCGATCACGTCGGTCCCATCACCCGCACCGTCGAGGACAACGCCTTGATGTTGAACGTCCTCGCCGGCCACGACCCTGGGGATCCGTATTCGGTGAATCCGGCCTCGGAGGACTTTGCGCGAGACCTAGAACGCGGCGTACGGGGTGCAGCGATAGGCCTCCCAACGCGGTTCTACTTCGAGCACATCGACGGAGAGGTAGAAGCCCACGTGGGGGAGGCGGCCGGGGTGTTAGCCTCTCTCGGCGCGGAGATACGGGAGGTCGAGATCCCCAACCTGTGGGACACGCTGCACGCGCAGCGGCTCATTCTCGCCGCGGAGGCGTACGCTGTTCACGAAGAACGCCTCAAGACAGACCCAGACAGGTTCGACGACCACGGGCTGGAGCGTTTGTTGAACGGCGAGAACCTGAGAGCCTTCAGGTACGCGAACGCCCAGCAGAGGAAGCTTCGTTCCGGACAGGAGTTCGGGAA
>DATDKB010000255.1:0-2196 GCA_036520255.1 Rubrobacter sp.
CCCGCGAGGGCTGCCGAGCTAAGGGCCCCTGGGCTATGGAGCGAAGGCGGAGCGCCACCAGGAGTATCCACAACAACTGCGTGGCGTTGGCAATCCTCTGAGTCACTCCAAAGAGGCCGATGTTACTACCGACTATGGTTAAGATGACCGTCAATACCACCGCAAACGCCACCACAAGAGCAGGGGGCCTAAAAGAACGCCACCGCTCGTCCTTGCCCATAGCCAACGACAGGAGGATCATACCGATAGGAACGCCAAAGAACGATAGATTGCCCACGATGTTGTGGATGGTGCCGATCAGCGTAGCTTCTGCTCCGACATCCAACGGGAAGAGGCCCGCCAGCAGTTCGGAGACGCCGTAAATGCCAAGGAAAAAGAGCCCGACGTAGGACCTGGCGGGCGGCACCATTCCCAGATAGAGCCCAAGCGTCAGAGCGAGCGCAGCCACAGCGGAACCCAAGTCAGCGGCGAGGAAAAGGAAGCCATAGGGCCCACTGGCGCCGTAGGTGCTTATGGGTTCAGTTACGGGGTTGACGTCAGGACGCAGGAAGTGCAAGGCACCGAGCATCAAAAGGTAGACGGCTACGCCCACTATAGCGAGGAGAGCAAGAAGTCTCAGCGCCCCGCGTTTGCCTCCGCTCGTTGCCATGATTGGTCTCCTCGGTCGCCTTTCCCTACCTATGGGCATGATGCATCCTAGTTAAGCCCGGCGCGACCTTCCGAGAATTACTCTTCTACGAGGTTGGGTGAATAGGTCTTCACCCCGCCCCGATAGGCGTAGGCGGCTCCAGCTTGTGCGGGATCATCGGCGGCCGAAGTGTTGACTAGTCGAAATCGGGAGTTCCTAAAGCCCGTCAGCGCGTCGAAGAAAGCCCTCGCGGTCTCAAGGGGATGCTGCGCCGTGTCCCGAGAACTTACGCGAGGGCTTTCTCTCGGCTAAAGTGAGGCTCCTTCGACACCCGAGCCGAGGCGCTCGTCTCGACCCGATAGAAGCACCCACCCCAGCAGCACCCAGCTCGTGCCGATGATCGCGTTGGGCACCACGAATATGTAGAATTCGGGCCAGTCGGGCCAGGCGGTGGGAACCACCATGTCCGGTAGCGGCAGGAATAGTATGGGGCTGAGTCGCGGGCTCATCAGCAGTCCGACGGCCAGGGGGAGGGCACTCCATCGCCCGAATAGCCCCCACCTGAGGACGGCCACGCCCAGCAACACGATCCCGAGCGGCAATCCCCACAAAAACAGCCCCTCGACGACGCCGAGGGCCACGTCCACGAAGGATCCCCTGGGAAAGCCACCCGGTCCCCCGATGGTGACGTACCCGACCGTGGACAGTTGCACCACGTTCGCAACCATCGCTGCCGCCACGAGGCCGATGGGGACGAGGCCCGCCACCGCCGAGCAGTAGGCTAGACCGAGCCTACGGGCCGCCGATGTCGCCTGCCTCGGTCGGGCCCGTCTGGCGCGCTCCAGCAGTCCGAACAAGCCCGCGAGCCCCACTAAGAACAGCAGGTAGCTGACGTCTTGCATGATGCCCAGGGCCCATTGCGGGCCTTGCTTGACGCCGCCGATGGCGTTGACCTCACCGTATAACAGGGCGTCTTTGACCCAGGAGAGGACCCCGTAGGCGATCAGCAGCGCGCCGCCCGCCGCGGCCGCCAGTCCGCTCCACCCAACGAGCTTCGATGAAGACCCCAAGAGCGTGCTCCTCCCCAACGCTCTCTTGGTCCTCTCCGCCAGCGCGGTTGCGAGCAGGTCTAAGAGCGTGCGAACCCACAATCGCGCGAGCCCCCCTCTCCCGCCACTTACAACCTCTTCGCGGCACATGCACCGGAACACCTGCGCCATCTCGCTTCCGTAGGCCCGCCGAAACTCCTTCGGGTACGCCGCAAGCAGCGCCCGGTAGATGCGCTCGGAGCCGGAGACGGCCCGCCCGTGCGGTTCCTGTGTAGGGGCCACTAGTACGCCTCCCCCTGGGCCGTCCGCGGTCGCGCCCCGGGCGAAAGTCCCCTCCGGCGCGCCGTTCGCACCAGTCCTTCCAGGCGCCCGACCTCGGCTATAGCCGCCCGCCGCCCCAGGTCGGTCAGCCGGTAGTAGCGTCGGCGCTCGTCGTCGAGCTTGGGGTCGGGCCGCTCGTCCGCTTCGCGGATCCAGCCCCTCTGGAGCAGCTGCCCCACGGAGCGGTAGAGCGTGCCC
>DATDKB010000256.1:0-2759 GCA_036520255.1 Rubrobacter sp.
GAGGCCGGCTACGCGAACGCCGGCACGGTCGAGTTTTTACTCGACGGAGAAGATTTCTACTTCCTGGAGATGAACGCGCGCCTACAGGTCGAACACCCCGTGACCGAGCTCGTCACCGGCCTCGATCTGGTCCACCTTCAGCTCGCCGTCGCGGCCGGAGAACCACTCCCCCTGACCCAGGACGGGGTGACCCTGCGAGGGAGCGCCATCGAAGTACGTATCTACGCCGAGGACGAAGTGGGCATGCCGTCTGGTGGGCTCCTCGAAACCTTTTCTACTCCGGAGGGGGCCGGAATCCGTAACGACGCCGGGTTCGAGACGGGTGACGAGATCCCACTGAACTACGACGCCATGCTGGCGAAGTTGATCGTCTCAGCCCCCGACCGTCCGGCCTCCGTCCGCCGTCTGCGTAGGGCCCTCACGGACTACGAGATCCTCGGCCCCTCCTCCAACCTCCCGCTCCTCAGGCGTATCGCGGCCCACTCGGCGTTCGAGAGGGGCGAGACCACGACCGGCTTCCTGGACGAATACCGCCTCACGGAGCCCCCGCCAAGAGAGCCTGTGCCGCGCGAGGCCCTGATCCTCGCCTCGGCGGCGGAGGTTCACAGCATCCCGACCTCCCCGGACCCGTTCGCCGCGGGCCCCTGGCGGCTTCTCGGCGCGACCACCATTCACTACGATGAGTATGGCGTCGAGGTGGGGCGTGTGGGATCTGCCCATCTGCGCATTACTGTCGAAGGCGAGGAATCTATCGTCGAGGTGCTCTACTATGGCGACGGCCGCATGCGGTCCCTCATCGACGAGGAACCGGTCGAAGCTGGGATCGTAGCGAACGCGGAAGCTGTTCTCGTCTCGCTGCGTGGAGAGACGCATTTACTCCGCAAGCCCGCGCCGCCTGCCGTGGACGAAGCCGGTCCGGGCGCCGACGCCACGGCGAGCCTAACCGCGCCGATGCCGGGTACGGTCGTGAAGGTACACGTCGAGGAAGGCCAGGAGGTCGAGGAAGGCCAGCTCCTACTCGTCCTCGAGGCCATGAAGATGGAGCAGCCAGTCTCAGCGCCCCACGCCGGGGTCGTCAGATCTCTCCCCTTCGAGGAAGGCTCTCTGGTCCCGGCAGGGGCCATACTCGTTGAGGTACAGGAGGCCTAGAAATAGTCCGTCGCTAGATAGTCACGGCCCGTAAAAGAGGTGCGCCATGCCGGATACATACCTGCTGCTCTTCGTGAGCGCTTCCCTGGCGCTCATCATCGTGCCTGGGCCGGACACGATCTAAGTCCTCACCCGTGGCGTCTCGCAGGGTAGGCTGCCGGGCTGATCTCAGCCATCGGGGTGTGCTCAGGGATCCAGGTGCACACGGCCTTCGCCGTCGCTGGGCTCTCTGCGATTCTCGGCCAGAGTGCCCTGGCGTTCTCGGTGGTGAAGTACGCTGGCACCGCGTATCTGTTCTACCTGGGCGTCAGAACCATCCTGGAGAAGGGAGGCTACGCCGCTCCCGAGCGCGCCGGGCGGACGAGGCTCTGGGTCGTCTTCAGGCAAGGCGTACTCTCGAATGGACCCAACCCGAAGGCCACTTTGTTCTTCCTGGCCTTGCTACCGATATTCGTCGACCGGTCGCGGGATTACAGATGCTCGGTTTCGGCTTCGCTTTCACCCTTATGGGGCTGGTCGTCTTGAGCGCCGTCGCGCTCACTTCGAGCGCCCTGGGAGGGCGACTCAGGAACAGCCCTTCCCTCGCCGGCGTCCTGCGCTGGCTCACGGGTAGCGTCCTCGTGGCGTTGGGACTTAGCCTCGCCATCCCCGAGCGCCAATAGATGGGATACGAGGGCCGTGTCCAGAACACCAGTGTGACGTTCGACCCATGCCTTGTCGACACGCACGAGCGCCGGCACGCCCTCCTGGATCAGGCGTTCGTGGGCCGCTACGTCCTCAGCGGCGAGGCGTTCTATACCCGAAGCCGTGGCCTCCACACGCTCCGCGACCGCCCCGAAAACCCGGTGCGGTCTGCGCGCGGCAGCCCGTACCCGTCGCACAGGATGCGCAGCCGGTGGGGGCGGTCCGGGGGGCGTGTCCAGCCGTTACTCGCGCAGCCCCGGTCGTCCGAGAGGGGAACGAACTGCCACGCGGCGTGCGCCAGATCCCACACCGGTGGGGCGGGGCGGCGAGATCCCAGTCCAAAACGCCACCGGCCGCCCCTCGCGAAAGACCGTGTTCCTCGGGAGCGAGGTCGTTGTGACAGACTACCATCCGACTTCCAGAAACCGGCTCGTGAAACCAGTCGATACCGGAGGGAAGCTCGAAGCCGGAGACGGCTTCGTGGTAGCTGCGCAATAGCCTACCGACCTAGTATAAGGCTTGGTCCGTCACCACCTCGGGGGTTGCGCGCAAGGTCACGTCCCCCCTAAAGCAGGAGAGAACCTCGCGCCCCCGCTCGTCGATGCCGAGGACCCTGGGGGCTGCGTCGAAACCCACCGCCTTCAGGTAACGCAGAAGGGCGTGGACAGCCGGTGTCCACGGTCCGGTGGAACGCCGCCACCGTGTCGCCCACCTTCGCCACGGCGCTGACCAGGCCACCGGCAAGCGTTTCCTCCCGTCCTGACGGGTTGCTGGGCGCGTCCACGAACGTAGTCTAGCGCGACCGCCCCGGAAAGACCTTCGACGAACGCATCTCCGCACCACCCGCCCGAGCCGTCTTTCGAAGTAGCCCTGAAACCTGATACCTGTAGCCTGATGCCTGAAACCTCAAGCCAAGATCCGATGAG
>DATDKB010000257.1:0-2314 GCA_036520255.1 Rubrobacter sp.
TAAAGACGATGTTGGGACGTGCGGGAACCGTTTGGGCCGCCGCCCTACGCAAGTCGGTGGAAGTGCCGGCTAGGAGCCGGAGAAGAGCAATCTTGCAGCTAACGCCACCGACGCCAGCACCACAACGATTCTCCGCATCACCTATCATCCATCTTCGGTATGCCGGAGCCGGAAAGGTGAAAACCCTCGACCCTACTCACGCAACAGTTACATCATACAATCAGGCCGGGCGGAGCACACCTGCCCTACAACCAGCCCGCGCGTTTGAAACCGAGGTAGAGCAGGCCGGAGATCAGGACCATAAGCGCGAGCGCGTAAGGGTATCCGAGGTACGAGTGTAGCTCAGGCATATAGCGGAAGTTCATCCCGTAGACGCCGCTTATAAGGGTGGGCACGGCGAGGATGGCGGCCCAGGCGGAGATATTCTGTACCTGCACGTTCTGGCGCTGCATGGCGGCGTTCTGCTGGACGCTCACGATGGTCAGGTTGACGCTGAGGATGTTGGAGAGCAGCTCCCTGAAGCTGTCGAGGCGCTCCGTGGTGCGCAACGCGCGGTCTTGCACGCCGCGCATCCGGCGCAGCACCTCGCTGTCGGTGCCGTAGGATTCCGCGGAGAGGCGTTCGAGCACCCTGCCCAGCGGTTGGGCCGCCCGGCGGAACTCAAGCACCTCCCGCGAGAGCTCGTAGATCCTGCGCGATACGTCTGCGTCACCCCCGAAGACCTGCTCTTCGATCTCGTCCACGTCGTTTTCGAGCCCGTCTATGACGGGGTCGTAACAGTCGACGACCCTGTCCACCACCGCCCAGAGCACGGCCCCCGTTCCCCTGCCGAGGAACCCGGGATGGCCTTCAAGATCTTTCCTGACGCCCTCCAATGACGAGGCCTCACCGTGCCTGACGGTGACGATAAAATCACTCCCAAGGAAGATGTGGATCTCACCGAACTCCACCCGTTCTTCCTGGTCCAGGTAACGCGCCGTCCTGAGCACGACCAGGAGCGTCTCACCGTAGCGGTCCGCCCTGGGCCTATGGTGAGCTTTGACCGCATCCCGCACCGCCAGCTCCGGCAGACCGAACTCGCTGGTCACCGAGGCCAGCTCTTCTTCGTCGGGCTCGACCAGCCCAACCCAGGCGAACCCGCCGCGCTCGCCGCAGGTATGCCTGGTTCCTTCGAGGCCAGGAGACGCCGTCCGCTTTCCGTCGACGTAGATGGCGCTGTCCGAGATCACAGGCCGACATTATACGCCCGGCTATGGGCTCATCTCAGACGTTTCCAGGACTTCCGCAGGCCAGAGGAGCACGGCGAGGGGTATGGGCCAGCTTCCCACGCCATACAGCACAGGGCACGCCCTACGAACGGGCTGCCCCGGGGCCGGATCGGCATTATGATTAGGAATTGGGCAAAATCATGGAGGAGAGAATGGGCCGGGCTACCCGGTTTGTCGGGGTTTTACGATCCGATGAGCGCTGAACCTATCCTGATCGGGGCCGACGTCGGCACGACGAACATCAAGGTCGTCGCCCTGGACAGGAGCGGCCGGGCCGTGGAGAGCGCGAGCTCACCCACCCCACCCGCTACCCGAGCCCGGGCAGGGCCGATCACGACCCAGGGGAGCTGTGGACCTCCTTCGCGGCGACCCTGCGCCGGGTAACCGAGAGGCTCGATGACCCGGGCCGCGTGGCGAGCATCGCCATCGCCAGCGTGGGCGAGGCCGCCGTAGGGCTCGACTCCCGCGGCGACCCGACCGGCGACATAATCGCCTGGTTCGACGGCCGGGCGAGGCCACAGGCCGAGCGCCTGGGCCGTGTCGTGGGCCAGGACCGCCTCTTCGCCATGACCGGCCTCTCCCTGCAGCCCATCTTCGGGTTGTGCAAGCTGCTGTGGTTAAAGGAGAACGAGCCCGACGCCTACTCACGCACGACCACCTGGCTCAACGTCGCCGACTTTATGGCGTTTCGCCTGTGCGGCATCGCAGCCACGGATTTTTCCCTCGCCTCGCGCACGCTCGCCCTCGACCTGCACAACCTGCGGTGGGCCGAGGAGTTGCTGGAAGAAGTCGGCATTCCGCCCAGCCTCTTCGCGCCCCTCCGGGAGAGCGGTTCTCGCCTCGGCACCGTAACCCGCGAGGCCGCCGGGCTGACGGGCCTGCCCGAGGGCGCCTGCGTCACGGCAGGGGGCCACGACCACGTCTGCGGCGCGCTGGCCGTCGGCGTCACCGAGACGGGCACGATGCTCAACTCGCTCGGGACGGCGGAGGCGATCTTCCTGCCCCTCGAACGCCCGCTCACGGACCCCCAGGTCGGCAACCAGGGC
>DATDKB010000258.1:0-10967 GCA_036520255.1 Rubrobacter sp.
GATCGCAAAGATAGAGGTCGCCACCCGCGGTGCCGTGCGGCGCGCGAAGCTCTATTACATCCGCGATAAGGTCGGCAAGAAGGCCAGGGTCAAGAAGGCCAAGTAAGCCCGAGCGTTGTCAGGAACTCGCCCGGCCGCGGAGAGGCTCTACGCCTTCGACGCGGCGTGGATTTTGAGCCGTCGTGGCCCGCTCGCCGGGGCCGATGAGGCCGGCAGGGGCGCCCTGGCGGGGCCGCTCGTCGCGGCGGCCGTCGTCCTAGGAGACGGTGAGATCTCCGACATCAACGACTCCAAAGCGCTGCGTCCGGATCTGAGAGAGAAGATCTTCGGCGCTCTGCTCAGCCGCACCGAGGCCGTCTCTATCGTATGCTTCCCCGCCTGGTGGATCGATAGCCACGGCGTCGGGAAGGCGAACCGCGAAGCCCTGACTCAGGCCCTCTCGTCATTGAACGCCCATGCGGGGTGCCGGCTCGCCGACGGCAACATGAAGCTTGGTCCCGATGTAGAGTGTCTCCCGAGGGCCGACGCCAGAAGCGCGGCGGTCGCCGCGGCTAGCGTGGTGGCCAAAGTCGTGCGGGACGACGCGATGCGTGCCCTCTCGGAGCACCATGCCGGCTACGGGTTCGAGCGCAACCGTGGCTATGGCACCGCCGAACATCGAAATGCCCTCGTAGAACTAGGCCCGTGCCGCGTCCACCGCCTAAGCTACGCCGGGGTGGGGGACTGACCAGAGACAGTCGTCCGGAGCGTGGGGGGAGGACCTCGCGCTGCGCTACCTGACCCGGCGCGGCTACAGGCTCGTCGAGCGCAACTACAGGACGCGCCGCGGGGAGATCGACGTGATCGTCCGCAAAGAAGAAGTCCTCGTCTTCGTCGAGGTTAAGCTGCGTAGTTCGACTAGCTTCGGCGACCCGCTCGAAGCCGTCACGCCCCGAAAGCAAGCCACCCTCCGCAGGCTCGCCCATCAGTACCTCTCCGAGCGCGAACCGGATTTCGATACCGTACGCTTCGACGTGGTCGGGATACTCGCCGCACGGGACAGGCCCCGCGTTCGTCACGTCGTTGCTGAAGGCCTCTTCTATGGGATTCAAATCCGGCGAGTAGGACGGCAAGAACTCGAGGTCTGCCCCTCTGGCTTCGATTAGCTCCCTGACCTTCTCCCGTCCTGTGTGCCCCGAGCCCATCGAGCACCACAACCTGTCTATTCTCTAGCGTGGGGGCCAGGAAGTGCTCCACGTAGGCCTCAAAGGCTTGGGCATCGGTGGCCCCTCTACGGTCATGGAGGTGCCCATACCTCCTTCGAGAGTGATCACGGCGATAAGCGTCGTGTTCTTACTGCGGTTCCTGGGAACCTTCCCGCAGGCCCTCTTTCCTCTCGGAACCCTGGCTCTCAGGCGCGTCATGGAGATGTTAAAGCCGCTCTCGTCCACGAACACGAGGCGTCCCGCGTCGAAGCGGGAAGCCAGCCACCCGCCACAAACCTCTCGCCTGCTCGTCCCGCTCGGAGGCTATCTGGGACTTTTTTTGGTCGGCCACCCACCGTTGGGCAGGACGGCTATCGCTCTCCCAATGGTGGAGGTGGAGATCCTCTGTCCGAACTCCTCCTCGAAAGCCTCGCGGTGCTCTTCGAGGGTAAGGTCGTCGTTGGCCTCCAGGTGCTTTGGCAACCAGCTTCGGAGCATCGCCCCCTTCCTGGAGGGTCTGTCGGGGATCGGCTTGGGCTCTACATCCCCGGTCTCCCGACGTCTCCTCATCCATCGCTTTATGGTGGGCATCGACACCGAGAAGGTCTTTGCGACCTCCTCCCTGGGCACTCCGCGCTCGACGGCGGCTAGCACCCTCAACATGAGATCCTTCGAATACGGTTTCATGCCCGTAGGTCAACAGAGGGATCAACCTTTACGGGTACCGCTGTAAACTAGCTAACAGGCTCAGCTTGGGAACCGTTGCAAACGGAACGCATACGGTCATGAGCGGTCCACCCGGTTTCGGAAAGACCATGCTCGCGCGGCGGATGCCTTGTATTTTGCCGCCCTCACGATGGAGGAGCGAATAAAGGTCCCGAAGGTGCACAGGGCGAGCAGAGCGTGCAACGGGACGCTCGTCACGCAGAGGCCGTTCAGGGCGCCGCACCACACCGTCTCCACCTCGGGCGCGCCGGAGGCGGCAGTAATCCGCGTCCGGTGCAGGTGTCGCTTGCGCATCATGGGTGCTGTTCCTTGACGAACTACCCGAGTTCGGGAGAACTACGCTTGAGGCATTGCGGCAGCCATTGGAAGATGGGCACGTGACCATCTCTCGGGTGGCGGCGACGCTCAGTTACCCGGCGCGGGTTACGCTGCTCTGTTCTATGAACCCTTGACCATATGGGCATGCTGGGGACAAGAGGAAGGCCTGCTGGTGCACAGCGGGCCAGATCGAACGCTACCAGGCACGCATCTCCGGGCCTGCCTACGTGGACGACCTGTGCCTCGACGGGTACAATTGGGGCTCTGCTCACGGCTCACCGCGGCAGAGCTTCGACCAGATCTACCGTAGTTCTTACAATGAGATAACCGCCCTTCCTTCCAGTGACCCGGTGACAAGGCGCAGTGGATAAATGATATGAGAGCTAGCGTCCAGAGCGGGGCTTATCCGCGTCTGAAAGTGCTGAACTGGTTCAACCAGAACCACGACAACGCGACGTGGCAGTTAAACAGCTAGCAGGGCGTACTCGATGTCTACAAGGCCTTCGTAGCCGATCGCTACTTCTAGGCCGAGGCCCCATAAGAAGGCGCCGGGACCCCAACGATATGCGCCTTCACCGACACCACGGGGGTGACATTGCCACCCCCATGGGCAGCAGTGGGCGAGCACACGTTGCCTCGCAGATTTCGCCATTAAGTGGGACTCTGTCGCTCTCTTGGTGATCCACGAAAGCTAGCCCTCGAATAAGCCGCTCTGCCCCGCTCAGAAGGCCATCAAACGGTAGCAACGCGTTGCTACCGCGCTACGATCGGCCCCTCTGGAGACCACCCCGGCTCGTCTTGAGCCGCTTTCACCAAGAACGCGACAAAGCCTAAGTGCGCGATACATAGCAGGAGTATCGGTGGCAGAAAAATTCGGGCTCGAGCGTACCCGAAACCGATACCTGCGGGATTTCGTGCGTTTCGCGGCCCCGATTTCCTGCCACGCCGAGTCCGCCTATCTGTCCCAGGGTTTATGGCGAGGTCTGGTCTCTTTGGACCATATTTTGCGCGCGATTCGCAACCCATGTCGCTTTTCCAAACAGTTTCGGAAGTGCAATTCTGCGACACTCAATAATGATTCCCCGATGAAAACTCAGAGGCCCGGAGGCGCATAGTGGGATATCACGGAGGCTATAGAACACAACCCGCGCAATGTTTTCGGCAGGCAAGGGAATGACCCGCGCGGCTCGGGTTCTGGAAGCGCGCAACATTCCCGGACCTTGCCGGATAGCCTGCCGCTTCGCGCTCGTCTACCCGAGGACCAACAGGACTCTCTTCGATTCCGTGCGGCGCCACGGAACGCTCATCTCTAAGTATTACTTCGGCGAGGCGCCGCTCGCGTGGCGCTTCCCGGTGATGGAACAGGATCATCGCCGGTCTGGTGTCCACGGTGGTCGTCGTTGAGGCCCCGGAGCGGGGCGGTGCCCTTATAACCGCGCGGCACGGCCTCGACGCGGGACGGTACGCGTGGGCAGTACCGGGTCCACCCGGTGTCCGAGAGTGCCGCGGCTCGAACGGGCTGCTCGCTGGTGGTGCGGGCGTATTGTGGGACATCCCCGAGTTCGTCGAGGCCGTCGCGCCACGGGACGGCGCGGCGTCGGAGACACCCCTCGCCACCCTTCCCGTTGGCCTGCCCGAGGCCGAGGCCGCCGTGCTTTCTGGGGTGGGACTAGAACCTGCGGCGTCGACGCCGTCGCGAGGCGCAGCGGGGTGGAGATGCCCGAGGTGCTCCCCGCGCTCGCCCTGCTAGAGCTCAAGGGCTTCGTGCGACGCCCTGGCGTTGGTGCTTACGTGAGGAGGGCGGACCCGTGACGAGGCGGACCCTTGACGAGGCGGACCCTTGACGAGCTCTGGGCTCGCTCCTTCCGGGTTCGGAACCGGATCGCCGCCGGTGGCATGTCCCGTGTGCAGCTCAAGTCGGCAGAGCGCGAGGCGAGGCGGATCAGGGACCAGCTCGTGGTCAACTGCTCGTCGCTTGTCAGGTACGACGTGGGAAGAACCGCCGGGCGTGTCGCGTGACCCCTCGACCCGGAGGATCTCATCTCGTCCGGTCTCCTCGGGCTTCTCGGCGCCGTCGAGACTTACGATCCGGGGCGCCGGACCAAGTTCGAGTCGTACGCGATCTCCAAGATCCGGTGGTCCATCCTCGACCAGCTGAGGAAGCTAGACCCCCTCTCGCGCCGCACGCGACTGAGGGCGCACCAGTTCGACCGCGCAAGGGACGAGCTGGTGCAGAAACTCGGCCGGGCGCCGACGGAGTCCGAACTCGTCGGGCGCCTCGGCATCAGCGTCACCGAGCACCGGACGTTCTTCGACCAGTACGCGCGGGCGCAGGTGAGATCCTTCGAAGCCTGTGGCGATCTTCACGGTGGCCGGTCGGCGGATTGCACGGCCTGATCGGGGGCCAGCCGCGACCGACCCCGCCCCGGCGGCGGAGGTGGCCGAGGTCAGGGCGCGGCTGGTCCGGGCGATAAGAGGCTTCGGCGAAAAAGAACGGGTAGTCACCACCTTCTACTACTTCGAGGGGCTGACGCTGAGGGAGATCGGGCAGGTACTGGACCTGACCGGGGGCCGCATCTCGCAGATACTGCATGCCGCGCTCGACCGGCTCAGGCACAGCCTCGACGAGGAAGGAATGGTCTACGAGCGGGCAGCTTGCGATCGCTAGAAGCATAGATGCCCTTGTGTTAAGATCTTTGGTCGGACGTGACCGCTAGTTCAGGTCTCGTCCAAAACTACACACGCCCGCCGTAGGGTCCTTCGGACCCGGGTGGTGATCCGCCGGAAGGTCGAAGGGTGGATTGCGAGGTGCGGGCGGAGGACCCAACCACCTGAAAAGAGAGGTAGAGATCTTGCAGAGCACGAGCGAGCGCGTAGGAATTAGGGAGCTGCTGGAGGCCGGCGTCCACTTCGGGCATCAGGCTAAACGCTGGAACCCCAAGATGAAGCGCTACATCTTCGCCCAGCGGGCCGGGGTTCACATCATCGATCTGGACCAGACGCTGACCCTTCTGGGGCGGGCGTTGGACTTCGTGCGCGGCGTCGCCGAGGCGAACCGCGAAGTCCTCTTCGTCGGGACCAAGAAGCAGGCCCAGATTCCGCTGGCAGAAGAGGCCTTGAGGAGCGGGCAGCCGTTCGTGGCGGAGCGCTACATCGGCGGTATGCTTACTAACTTCCAAACCATTATGCCGCGCATCCAGTACTTCAAGGACCTTGCTGTCAGGGTCGACGAGACGCCAGAGGATGATAGGAGCGGCAAAGACTGGTTCGCCCTCAACCGCGAGTACCAGAAGCTGAGGCGCAACTTCGCCGGCATAACGGAGATGGAGCGCCTTCCGGGCGCGGTCTTCGTTATAGACCCCAAGCGCGAGGAACTGCTGGTCAAGGAGGCCAACAGGCTCAAGATCCCGGTCCTGGCGTTGACGGACACCAACTGCGACCCCGAGGTCGTGGACTACGTCATCCCCGGCAACGACGACGCGATACGTTCGATCAGCCTGCTCTCCCGCCTGGTCGCCGACGCGATCATCGAGGGTCGAGGAGAGGAAGCGCGGGCGGACGAACGCCCCGTGCCGCCGGTGATCGAAGACGCCACGGTCGGAGGTGAGGTTCAGCAGGCCGAAACAGCGAACGGCCAGACCGATGCGCCACCCGCCCCCTCCGCGCCCGCCGCTGCGGCCGAGACGCCCCCCGTCGAGGCGACCGAAGAGCCGCCCGCCGCGGACGTGGCAGAAGGCGGAGCCGAGACCGCCGTCGAGCCCGAAGTCGTTGTCGAGCCCGAGGTCGTGGTTGAGGCGGAGCAGGCGACGGAAGTCGAGGTCGAAGCGGTCGAAGTCGACGCCGCCGCAGAGCCTGAGGAAACGACAGAGATCGACATCGAATCGGTCGAGCCTGAAGCCGCCGCGGAGCTCGAGTCGGAAGAGCCCGCGCCCGTCGAAGATGTGGCACCGGAGGAAACAAACCAGAACACCGAGGAGAAGTAGGAACATTGGCTAGTACGATAGAGAAGATTAAGCAGCTCCGGGAGGAGACTGCCGCCGGGATGATGGACGTGAAGCGCGCGTTGGAGGAGTCGGACGGCGACGTCGAGGGCGCCCGCAAGGTCCTGAGGGAGAGGGGCCAGGCCCTCGCCGCGAAAAAGAGTGGAAGGGCGGCGACCGAGGGTCTCATCGAGGCCTACGTGCACTTCAACGGGCGCGTCGGCGTGCTCGTCGAGGTCAACTGCGAGACGGACTTCGTGGCGCGCACGCCCGAGTTCAAGCAGTTCGCCCGTAACGTGGCGTTGCACGTCGCGTCCATGCGGCCGATGTGCGTCACGCCGGAGGACATCCCGGCCGGCGCCCTCGAGGAAGAGCGGCAGGTTGTCGAGAAGCAGGTCGCGGAGATGGGCAAGCCCGAGAAGATCGCCGAGAAAATCGTTGAGGGCAGGATGAAGAAGTGGGTCGCCGAGCAGGCGCTCACCACGCAGCCCTACGTCAAGGAAACCGACAAGACAGTCGGGGACCTGTTGCAGGAGACCATCCAGAAGCTCGGCGAGAACATCGTGATCCGGCGCTTCGTCCACTACGAGCTCTAGCGGCGTAGCCGTGGACGGGTCCGCCAGGCAGACGGGCGAGCTCGACGGGGCCGGGCTCTCTGAACTCGGCCCCGTCAAACGCGTCGTCCTCAAGCTCTCCGGGGAAAGCCTCGCCGGCGACGGCGGATACGGGATCGACCCAGGAAGCCTCGATTCGACTGCCCAGGGCGTCCTCGAAGCAGTCGAGGCCGGGGCGGAGTTGGCGATAGTCGTCGGCGGCGGCAACATCTTCCGGGGTTCGCAGGTCGCGGACGAGCTCGGGATAGAGGGGGCGACGGCCGACTACATGTCCATGCTCGGGACAGTCATCAACGCGATGGCGTTGCAGGCGGCCCTCGAAGGGCGGGGCGTCGAGACGCGGGTTCAGACGGCCATCGAGATTCAGGAGGTCGCAGAGCCTTACATCCGGCGGAGGGCCATACGCCACCTGGAGAAGGGCAGGGTCGTCATCTTCGGCGGCGGGACCGGCAACCCCTTCTTCACGACCGACACTGGCGGCGCCTTGAGAGCGCTTGAGATCGGGGCAGACGCCCTCCTGATGGCGAAGAACCAGGTCGACGGGGTGTACGACAAGGACCCGCTGAGATACCCCGACGCTGTGCGTTTGCCCCGCCTCAACTACATGGACTTGCTCTCCAACAACCTCTCCGTCATGGACCACACCGCGGCCACGCTCTGCAGCGGCGAGAACTTGCCCATAGTCGTCTTCGATATACTCAAGCAGGGTAATTTGCGCCGCATCTTGCAGGGGGAAGAGGTGGGGTCGCTGGTATGGGGAGAGGCGAACGGAGGAGGATGACATGTCTGACGTTATAGATCTCACGGCTGCCGAGCGCAGGATGGAAGGGGCCGTCGATGCCGTGAAGAGCAACTTCGCAACGATACGCACCGGCCGGGCGAACCCATCGCTCCTCGACAGGATAGAGGTCGAGGTCTACGGGACAAAGATGGCGCTCAGGAGCGTCGCCAACATCGGCGCGCCCGAGGCGCGGCTCCTCACAGTCACCCCCTTCGACCCGAACTCCCTCAAGAATATCGAGCGGGCCATAAGGGACGCCGACATCGGCCTCAACCCGCAGAACGACGGCAAGATCCTACGTCTACCCATCCCCGAGCTTACGGAAGAGAGGCGCCGTGACCTGATCCGGATTGCCCGAAGCATGGCCGAGGAGGGAAGGGTCTCGGTAAGGAACGTGCGCCGCGACGAGATGAGGGACCTCCACGAGCTGCGCAAGGAGGGTGAGATCTCCCAGGACGACGAGCATAGGGCCGAGGAGGAACTCCAGAAGCTCACCAACGGCTACGTCGAGAGGGTCGAAGTGGCCCTCGCCGACAAGGAAGCCGAGCTCTTGGAGGTCTAACTGCTGGAACCCGCCGAGAAACGACTGCCAACCGAACCCCCCGAGAGCCCCACCCTCGACCCAGCGCTGACCCCGCGCCATGTCGCCATCATCATGGACGGCAACGGCCGCTGGGCGAAGCGCCGCTGGCTGCCGCGCGCCGCCGGCCACAAGGCTGGCGTCTCCGTCCTGACGCCCCTGCTCGAGACCGCCGGCCGCGCCGGGGTCGAAACGTTGACCCTCTACGCGTTCTCGACCGAGAACTGGGGGCGCCCTCAGACGGAGGTCAAGACGCTGATGAAGCTCTTCCTCCAGACGGCCCGCGAGAAGGTGCCAGAACTGAACGAACGCGGGGCCAGGCTCCGCTTCCTCGGCAGGCGGGATGGTCTCCCGTCGTCGGTGATCGAGGCCCTGGAAGAGGCCGAGGAGATGACGGCTGGCAACGACAGCCTCAACGTGTACATCGCGCTCAACTACGGCGGACGCGCGGAGATCGTGGACGCGACCAGGAGGATCGTCGCCGATGGCCTCTCGCCCGAGGACGTGGACGAGAGAACCTTCGCGCGTTACCTCTACGCTCCTGACGTGCCCGAGGTGGACCTGGTGATCCGGACCAGTGGCGAGCTTCGCGTGTCGAACTTCCTTCTCTGGCAGATTGCCTACGCCGAGTTCTACGTGACCGACACGCTCTGGCCGGACTTTTCATCCGGGGAGTTCTTGCAGGCCCTCCAGTCTTTCGCTTCCCGGTCGAGGCGCCGGGGTGGCGTTTAGGCCGTCATGCTGCGTTGGAGGGCCGCCACCGCCCTGGTGCTAGCCCCGATCGCGCTGGCCAGCATTGCCCTGGGCAATTGGGCGATCCTCCTCTTACTCCTGGTGGTGATAGCCGGTGCGGCCTACGAGCTCGCGCGCGCCCTTAAACCGCTGCCCTTCCTTGCCGCTTTCGGTGCAGGCGCGCTTCCGCTCCTCCTTTCCATCCCTTACCAAGAGACGGGCATCCTCGCCGGCGCCATGGCCGGCCTGCCGTGGGCGCTGTTCTGGCTCGCCGGTAGGCCCGAGACAAGAACTTTGAGGGCCGTCCTCGCGGTCCTTTTGATGTCGCTCTGGGTCGGGGCGCCGCTCGCCCACCTCGGACTGTTTTCGCACACCCGCTACGGCATCGTCCTCATCCTCATAGCCGTGGTCGGGCCCTGGATCTCCGACGCCGGCGCGTACTTCGCAGGACGGTTGTTCGGCCGCCACCTTCTCTTCCCGAGCCTGAGCCCGAAAAAGACGGCGGAGGGCGCCGCGGGTGGTCTCCTCCTGACCCTCCTTATAGTCGCCCCCGTCGCCTACCTGCTTCTGGACTTCGGTCCGGCGAAGGCCCTGATCATAGGCGCCGCCGTCTCCGTCGCGAGCCAGTGCGGCGACCTCTTCGAGTCTTCCCTGAAGCGCATCCTCGACGTGAAGGACCTGGGCACCTTCCTACCCGGCCACGGTGGTGTCCTCGACCGCGTAGACAGCCTACTATTCACGGCCCCCGCGGTATACTACATATCCCTACTCGTATGAGATTGGACCCAACACCCCTATGAAACGCCGCCTCACTATCCTGGGCTCGACCGGCAGTATCGGCCGCCAGGCCCTAGACGTCGTCCGCCGATACCCGGACCGCTTCGACGTCGTCGGCCTCTCCGCAGGGCGCGACGCAGAAGCGCTCGCCCAACAATCTTTCGAGTTCGAGACTGAATACGCCGCCCTGGAATCTACCGAAACGGGCCCACTGGATGGCCTCAAAGCCGAAGTCCTCTCAGGCCCCGGCTCCGCAGAACGGCTCGCGGAAGCCACGTCCGACATCGTCCTCAACGGCATAGTGGGCTTCGCCGGCCTCGCCGCCACCGTGGGCGCGCTCCAGGCCGGAAACCGCGTCGCCCTCGCCAACAAAGAATCCCTCGTCGCCGGCGGCGAGTGGGTCATGAACCTCGCAAACGGTAACCGCATAATACCCGTAGATTCGGAGCACGCGGCGATCTTTCAGTGCCTGGAGGGGAGGCACGAGTCGGAGATACGGGAGATCTTGCTGACGGCGTCGGGGGGACCTTTCTACGCTTTCGAGAAGGCGCGCATCGTGGAGGCTCGGCCTGAGGATGCGCTCAAGCACCCGACCTGGCAGATGGGGCGTAAGATCACCATGGACTCCGCTACTATGATGAACAAGGGCCTCGAGGTGATTGAGGCGCACTACCTCTTCGGCGTCCCTTACGAGGAGGTGCGGGTCGTGGTGCACCGTCAATCGGTCGTGCACGGGGGTGCGGTGTTCCGAGACGGCTCGGTCGTGTTGCACGCCGCCCTTCCCGACATGAGGCTGCCTATCGCTTTTGGACTTCTCTATCCCGATAGGGTCGATGTAGGGGCGGAGCCGGTGCCCTTTAACGGCGCCAGCTGGAGCTTCGAGGAGCCGAGGAACGACGTGTTCAAGTGTTTGCCGCTCGCGGTCGAGGCGGGGCGCGCTGGTGGCGCCTACCCAATCGCGCTCAACGCCGCCAACGAGGTCGCAGTCGAGGCCTTCCTTGACGGCAGGATAAGATTCCTCTCGATAGCAGATGTGATCGAGGAGGTCCTCGGGGCGGTGCCCCAGTTCGGAGAGATGCAGAGCATGGACACGATAAAGGCCGTAGACGCCTGGGCGCGGGATGAGGCGCTCGGGCGGATGGGTGCGCGATGACGGTTATCGTCGCGCTGCTCGGCCTCATCTTCCTCATAGTCATCCACGAGCTTGGGCACATGCTCACGGCCAAAGCCATGGGCGTCAGGGTGCCCGAGTTCGCCGTCGGGTTCGGGCCGGCG
>DATDKB010000259.1:0-10683 GCA_036520255.1 Rubrobacter sp.
GAGGGTGTCGAAGAATCGCTCGTACAGTCGGGGATTCCACCCGGTGTGATCAGGCCTGAACCACAACTGGCGGGCATTCTTCATTCCGTTCCCCTCCGCTTCGTGTTCCACCTGTCCAGAAGCAAGGATCGGAAACGGCCATCCGCTGCCCCGGCACCTACCGACCTCTCGCCGGAATACCCCCGACCGCCAGGGCTGACGAGTGTCTTCGCCGCTATTCTGGCGTGTCCGCCACTCGGCCGCAACCACAGAGCGCGGAGGTCGCCCGGGAAACACCCGTCCTTTATGATTTCGTGAACGTCGCCCATCGACGAATCGTCTAGCGCGGAGGATAATAATGCAACGTCTCAGGGCAACTTTGGAGCGCATCGACCGCAAAGGATACGCGGCCTACCGAGAACTCTCCGGCTCCCACGACTTCGGTTCTTTCACCCTCACTGTGGACAGGGTGCAGCGGGACCCGTTCGCCCCGCCGTCTCTTATTCGTGTCCGAACGAAAGAGAACGCGTTCGATTCCGACCTCTTCGAGAACCCTGTGCGCAGGATCGCCTTCGAAGATTTCCTGACGAGGAGCGTCGAAAGAGTCATCCGACGCGTCGTACGCGGAAACCGGGGCTCGGGCGGGAGCGGCCGGGTCGAGATACAGCGTACGTCCCAAATCGTCCTTCCCCGCACCTCGATGGTCGCCGCGCCCGACTACGCCGAAGCCCGCATGGCTGTAGACCTCCCGGCCAGAGGCCGGAGCGTAGACGCCCGCGCAGCGAAGACGGTGCTGTTGGAAGAGTTGCCCGAAGTGGTGCGCCGGTCGCTTTTCCCGGCTCCTCAAGGCGGCGTGGATCGAGAGAACGCGAGGCTTCACGTCGAGGCGGTCGAGGACGCGAACTTTCTGCGCGGGCGGCTGCCTGAGCTGGGTCTGATGGCGTTCGTCGCCGACGGTGCCGTGTTGCCAAGGGAGAGGGGGACGAGCGACCGGCCGCTCGGAGATGGCGCCGTGCCGTTCATGAGCCCTGAGGAGTACAGGGTCGAGGTGGACCTGCCGAACCGGGGCACCATCTCGGGCATGGGCGTTCCCGGGGGCATCACGCTCGTTGCGGGCGGCGGGTTTCATGGGAAGAGCACGTTGCTTTTGGCGCTCTCGTGGGGTGTCTACGACCACGTGCCTGGGGACGGCAGGGAGCTTGTTGTGGCGCGGGGGGATGCGGTCAAGATCCGGGCCGAGGACGGCAGGAGCGTCACGGGGGTGGACATATCGGCGATGATCGGGCAGCTTCCGGGCGGCCGTACCACCGAAAACTTCTCGACATCGAACGCCTCGGGGTCTACCTCCCAGGCCGCGAACATCGCCGAGGCCGTCGAAGCGGGTACGTCGCTGCTGCTCGTCGACGAGGACACTAGCGCGACGAACTTCATGATCAGGGACGAGAGGATGCGCGAGCTGGTGAAGAGCGAGCCCATCTCGCCGTTTATTGACCTCGTGCGTCCCCTACACCGCTCCCTCGGCATCTCGACGGTCGTGGTCGTCGGCGGGGTCGGCGACTACCTGGACGTGGCGGACCGTGTGATCCTACTGGAAGACTACAGACCCTCCGACGCGACGGCCCGCTCCCGCGAGGTGACAGAGAAGTTCCCGCCCCGTGCACCGCTCGCACCCAGGGAAGTCCATCCCCCGCATGAGCGTGTCATCGACCCGTCCTCGGTAGACCTTCGGCGCGGCAAACGCCAGGCTGCCCGCGGCAGGGGACTTCAGGCCATCGAGCTCGGACGCGAGCGGGTGGACCTCTCGTACATCGAGCAGCTCGCCGAGGCCGGACAGACGGAGGCGGTGGCCCGTATCATCGGGGAGTGGGCCGCCGCCGGCGAGGTCCGCAGGATGCGGGATCTCCTCACGGAAGCAATCACCTCGGTCACGGAAAACGGCCTCGACTCCCTCGGTAGCTTCCGCGGGCATCCGGGCGAGATGAGCCTGCCGCGCGCCCAGGAGTTGGCCGCTGCCATAAACCGCGTGCGCCCGTTGCGTGCCAGTCCCAACGCGTAGAAGCCAGGTTGCTCCGGCTGGTATCATTACGCCCGAGCATGGCAGAGATCAGGGACGATTGGGCGGAGGAAGCTACCGACGTGAACGACACGGACATCCCGTCCTGGTTCAGGTCGAAAGCGGCAGCCGTACATCTGTACACGGCCAGCGGCGCCGTGCTCGCGCTCCTGATGCTCGTTGCCGCCTTCCAGGGGGAAGCGGTCAAAGCGCTGTGGCTGATGCTCATCTCGCTTCTCATCGACTCCACCGACGGCCTTCTCGCCCGCCGCTTCCGGGTGAGAGAGGCGCTCCCCTTCTTCGACGGTGCGCTGCTCGACAACATCGTTGACTACATGACCTACGTCTTCGTCCCCGTGTTTCTCCTCTGGAGCGAGGGCTACCTTCCCGATGGCAACGCGGGGATCGTCCTCGCCGCGCTGCCTCTCCTGGCCTCCAGCTACCAGTTCTGCAGGGTAGACGCCAAAACCGAGGACCACTACTTCCTCGGCTTCCCGAGCTACTTCAACGTCGTCGCCTTCTATGCCATCGTATTCCATCCGGGCCCGCTGGTGCTCGCTGCCGTGCTCGTCGCCTGCTCGTTTCTGGTGTTCGTCCCGATCCGGTACGTCTACCCCACCCGAACGGTCGCCTTCCGCAAACTCTCCCTTACGCTCACCGCCCTCTGGCTCGCGAGCTACGCCGCCATCCTGTGGCAGATGCCCGACCCAAACCCCCGCATCCTGGCCTTCTCCATCCTCTACCTCGTCTACTACTTCGGCCTGAGCCTCTACCTCTCCGGCAAACTGTTCGAGGCCAGGCGACTGGAAGAGGAGATCGCAGACCAAGGCTAACCGGTGGGCCAAACATGAACGGTCCGCGCGGCAAGAACGGGAGGACCACGCGGTCGGACGCGCAAAGAGGTTTCTGAAAGGTGACCTCCTGCTGCGGGACGCGGAGAGGGGCGACCTCCCCGTCTTCTTCGAACACCAGCTCGACCCGGAGGCGAACCGTATGGCCGGCTTCCCCGCCAAGGGTAGGGAGCCGTTCATGGCGCACTGGAACAGAATTCTGGAAGACGAGTCCGTCGTCAAGAAGACGATCCTCCTTCAAGGCGAGGTGGCGGGCAGCGTCGTGAGCTTCGTGCACGCCGGCGAGCGGGAGGTGGGTTACTGGACCGGCAGAGAGTTCTGGGGCAGGGACGTCGCCACACGGGCGCTGGCTTAGTTTCTGCGTCTCGAGGCGAGGCGCCCCCTCTGTGCCAACGTCGCCCGTCACAACGCCGCCTCTGTCCGGGTTCTGGAGAACTGCGGGTTCAGGGTCTCGGCCGAGAATCCGGAAGACCTAACCTTCAAGCTGGTAGCGGACGAGACGGACCACGGAGGGGCGGCGGAAAGGAGCACGGGCGTGAAGGTCGAACGCGAAGGTCTCTTTGTCGGACCGGACGAAGGGAAATCTCTACACAATCCGATCGGGGGTCGGATGGTGGTCAAGGTGCGCGACGGGGACACGGGCGGCTCCTTCTCGGTTCACGACAACGTCATCCCGGCCGGGTCTCCCGGTCCCCGGCCCCACCTCCACCGCGACCACGAGGAGACCTTCTACGTCCTCGAAGGGGAACTGACGGTACGATTAGGAGAACGCAGGATCACGGCCCCCGTAGGCTCGTTCGTCGTGATACCGCGCGGCGTCGTCCACCAGCCCTCGAACCCGGGGACGGAGCCGGTGAGGGTGCTGCTGATCTTCTCCCCCTCCGGGATGGAGCACTTCTTCGAAGAGGCGGCCGAGGGACGCATCCCCCTGCAGGCAGTACCAGCAGACCCCGACGTTCTCGAAAAACGCGACGCCTTCGCCGAGAAATACGGCTACGAGTTCGTGGAGTAGGGGCAGTTCGCGAACGGCCCCGTTGAAACCCGCGCCGTTCCGGTTATGTAGCGAGCAGGGTATACACGATATCCTTGATATGGTTGCCGATGGAGAGCTGTCCCTTGCCCGGGTACGGGCGCAATCGAGCAGGTTTGCTTCCGGCCAGGGGTCGGGGTAGCCGTATAGACGGGCCTGTCAACACTGATGAAATGTAGATGACGTTGGCCGAGCCGCTCGGGGTCGTCGAGTCCTGCGTAGCGGTCTCGCCGTGATCCCGGCATGAAGCGGACAAAGAACACGGGCGCCCCTTCGGGATCTCCCCGGGTAGCGTACGTATCCGACTGTCCGTCCCTCGTCGAGATCGGGCAGATGGTTTTCGCCGGGGAACCGTGCCACCTTGCCTCATTTCCTCGTAGCCTCCCACTTCGAAGAGTCTATTGATTCTTTTGATGCAAGCATCATGTCATCCACCGGAATCCGGCGCATACGTCGGATGCCTCTCGAACCCGGGTAATGGGTTGTGGACGCCGGCACGTCTCGAGTTATGGGTCGAGGAGAAACACGGCTAACGACCCGCGTGCTTCCACCTGGATTCGTTATTACCCCACGGTCGGAGACGCAGATTCTTGCTGATCGAATTTGCCGCTGCGCCGGATACTCGTTACTATGCTCACGAGATGGTAATGAGGACGTTTATTCTGGCGGGTGCGCGGTTCTCGCTTTCCCTCTGGGTCGTCCTTGCAAGCGTGTGGGGCATGGAGCACCATGCCGGAAGGAGGGATCTATGCGCAGTACCCTTGTCGTGACGGCGGAGGGGGCTTGAGGTTTGTCCGTCAGGGATCAGAAGAGTGCACGAAGAACATCCGGCACCGGGGCTCGCCAACTCCCCCGAAGGCGGCAAGCGCCCGAGGAGCAGTATTAGCCCCACGATCGTTACGCGCGACGGACACTCCATGCTCACACTCAGATCTCCCGGAGGGTCCACAATCATCACAACCGTCTTGCAAAGACTCGTCAACGACCTGGACTTCGGATAGCCGCCCCGCGAGCCTCGCAGCGCACACGACGGAGACCTCCGCCGAACCCGCGTACCTGAGCACCCCAAAGGCAAAGTTTTCTCGTATCCGACCTCGGCCAGACCCTCGTCTCGACACCGGTCCTTGGGGCTGCCACGAGCATCGCCTTCCTGCCCGGAGGAGCCGTGCAGCGGCGGCCGAGCCGGTTCGCCGGGGCGGAGGAAGCGCGCTCGTAGAGAACCCGTCTCCCTGACAGGAGGTCTTGACCGACATCCGCGCCGTATCCGCGGCCCCGGAGGCTTTTGACGGCCTTCGGGGTCACTGGTACGCTCAGCGGGTTCACACCCTCACAGAAAGGCAAATGGTATGGCGCTAAACGAGTCCCTATTGAGGCGTTTGATCGAGACGCCCGGCGTGCCCGGCCGCGAGGAGAAGCAGCGGGAGATCGCCCGCGAGAAACTAGGCTCTCTTACCGACGAGGTCCGCACCGACGTGCTGGGAAGTGTGATCGGGACGAAAAACGGAAGCGGCGTCGCGCGCGTGATGATCGCCGCCCACACCGACGAGATAGGCTACCTGGTCAAGTACATCGATGAGAAGGGTTTTTTGAGGCTACAGACGCTCGGCGGCCACGACCCGGCGAACATGGTCTCCCAGAGGGTTCTCGTCACGACCTCGGAAGGCGAGACGCTCCGCGGCGCTCTTCAGCCGGCGCGCAAGCCACCCCACCTGTCGCACGGCGAGGAGCAGAAACCACCGAAGGCGGAAGAGTTCTACGTCGACCTCGGCACGGCCGCGGAGACGGTCAAGGAGAAGGTCCGCGTCGGAGACTTTGTGGTCATGGACCGTACCCTCGAAAAGGTCGGGGACAACTTTATCGGCAAGGCGATGGACGACCGCATAGGCGTCTTCGTGATGTACGAGGCCCTGAGGGCGATGGGGGACCACACGGCGACCATCTTCGCGGTGGCGACCTCGCAGGAAGAGGTTGGGCTACGCGGGGCCGCGGCCAGCGGCTCGGCACTAGAGCCCACGGTCGTCGTCGCGCTCGACGTGACGCTCGCGATGGACGTGCCCGGCGGCGGGAACGAGAACACCATCACCGAGTTGGGCAAGGGTGTTGCCATCAAGATCATGGACGGACACTCCATCTCCAACCCGAAGCTCGTCGACCACCTCCGGACCATCGCCGAGCGCGAGGGCATCACCCACCAGATGGAGATACTCCCCGCGGGCGGCACCGACGCGGGCGGCGTCCAGCGCCTGCACGGCGGCATTCCGGCCATCACGCTCTCCATCCCCTGCCGCTACGTCCACACCCCGAACGAGATGG
Organism: Rubrobacter sp.; assembly: GCA_036520255.1. GTDB lineage: Bacteria > Actinomycetota > Rubrobacteria > Rubrobacterales > Rubrobacteraceae > Rubrobacter_D. Next base: position 6,227 of record DATDKB010000259.1, read on the forward strand.
TCAGCGAAGCCGATGTAGATGCCGCGATAACGCTCCTCGCCCGCTACCTGGAAGAGGCTGCCTCCGGCGACTACACGCTATAGAAAATCTTCCGTACGCGGCTTGGGAAAACTTCTTCTGGGGACCTTGACCCCGCACGGGCCTCGTTTACTCCGCGTGGAAGGTTCGTTACGCTGCTCTGGCTGGTGTCCTGCACAGGTCGCTTGGCAATCGTGCGGGACGTCTTCCTAAACTGTAAGGCAACGTGAGCCGGCGGGAGGGGCGGTGTTGGGGAAGAGGCTGAGACGTTATCTAGTCGTGTTGGGCATTAGCGTGCTCGCGCTGGCCGCGATGCCTGCCGCCGGCTTCGGCTAGGCCGACGATTACCGGAACCTGGAGCCGGGCGAACGCGCGGAGTTGGACGAGAAGGTTCCGGTGAACTTCGTGTTCGTGGGCTACGAACGTGACGACGTCGACGCCGACAAGTTCCTCGCCGGACTTCCCGACAGGTACAAGCCGATCGTCCGCTCCAGGTACTTCTATAACGAGAGCATCGGCAAATCGCTGCTCGGCCTGCACTACACCTACGACTACAACGTGAAGTTCGCCCCGGCGACTACGAGAAGAAGTTCTTCGGGTTCCTGTCGGGGGCGGCGAAGCCCGCGCCCTTCACGGACTATCAGAAGCTGTACAACAGCAACTCGCGCAAGTTCTGCAACCCACCAGGGGATCCCCAACCCTGCCAGAAAGGGGGCGTCATAGATATCAAACAGAACTACCGTATAAGCGCTCCTTCAGTCGAGAACTGGCTCGCTGAGAACCCGCCTGCTGGTGTCGACACGAAGCGCAACACCGTATTCTTTATCAACTGGTGGGGCGACGGTAAGAAGCCGCGCGAGGGCTTCAAGCACCACGTCTACACCAAGACTAACGAGCCTGACCCCGATACCGGCTTCAACTTCGGCAGGGATACCCAGAGCCGCAAGCTCATCGCCTGGGGCGGCACCACAGCCGGGGACGAGGAGAACGGACTTGGCGCGACGAGGCGCGTCTGGTTCCACGACCCCTCCGCTGGGCCCGACTCGGTCACCGACAACTGGAACGTGGACGACCCCGACCTCACGGGCGACGGCGTCAAAGATTACCGGCTGCCCCCAATCTGGGAGTACTTCACCCCCGGCGGTTACCGTCCGGCCTCCAGGCTCACCGGCGACCTATCCAAAGTCTCGCGCTACGTCGCCATCGACCTGTTCTTCACCAGCTCGCCGCTCGATCCACCCCAGTTCACACCGCGGCTCCTGCCGAACAAGATCAACCTCGACATCAACACCGTCGAGGGCATCCTCGGCACGAACTCCTCGGGGCGCTACCAGACGCCCGGCCTGCTTGTCGACGAGATAAGCGAGCTCCATCGTCTCCCTTACACCATCGACCAGCAGGACCTGGCCTACGAGGGCAACGCCAGGTCCTGCTACGTGCTCTGGCTCAGGGACGTGCCGTGCTACCCGGATAAGTACCAGGCCGGCGCCAATCTGTTCCTCTACGGCGCGGATAACCTCGGCAGGCTGCTCGACGACGAGCAGAGCCGACGCGAGTACGAGGCGACCCTCCTCAACTGGGGCCGTCAAAGTCGGCGCAAAGGGCGGGACTTCGCCGCCCGTGCTCGGCTTCGCCGATGATAACTACCGCAGCGGTATCCAGAGCTTCGTCTCGCCAGACATAGGGCAGAACTACGGGCTCACGACCACCGAGATCCACGAGTACGGGCATCACCTCAACCTGAGCCACCCGTTCGACGGTTTCGACTACGAGACCGAGACGGACTTCGACTCGGACGGGAAGTACTACTTCACGGGGGTCGGCAACGAGAACAACTCGATGATGAGCTATACAGACCGCAACTGGGACTTCTCCCAGTTCGACAGGGACAACACCGACCGGTTCCAGGCCGCGGCCTACATAAACAACGCCAACGCCCTGGCGCGCGAGATCCGGAATGACCCCAACGCGAACCGGGCATCGGGCGATCTGGCTAAGAGCGCGTTTCAAAACGTCGAGGGCAACTGAAACCGGAGGCGATGGACAAAGAAAGTAGGTTAAGGTCGCACTGTGGCTCTAGCTCAAGCGAACCATCCATCGGCGTTCGGTTCTTGGCCGGTCGCCATGCGCGGCCCGTAGTGCTGGGCGAAGACCTGGCCGACGAGTTCTCTGCGGCTCCGCACGCCGACCTTGTCAAAGATGGCCTTGAAGTGATCCCGCACGGTGTTGGGCGTGATGTGCAGTTGCTCGGAGACCTCGGTCGTTGAGAGCCCGCGCAAGACCAGCTGCGTGATCTCGCCTTCGCGCTTGGTCAGGCCGTAAGCGTCGACGATCAGAGGCGCGATCTCCGAAGGACGGGCCTCCTCGAAGATGACGGCTATCTGTCCCTCGGCCTCCGTAGCGCGCAGCCTCGAGGCGTGAAGCACCACCCACCGGTCCGAGGCGGTCCTGAGCCTTAGCCTGGGCATAAGGTCGGGCGGCGTGTGACCACCACGCTCGAGCGTGAGCAAGCGGGCGGCGACGGCGTAGACCGCGTCGGGCAGCTCGAGCGAGCTTGGCCAGGAGCTCTTCGGCACCTCGGCGAGCCATCCTTCCGCTGTCGGCGTGATCGCGACGAGAGAAAGATCGTCCGCGAGCAAGACCAACCCCGGCCCGTCCGGCTGCGGGCTCGTCGCTCGAGAACCGCCGAGCAGGAGGGCTTTTCGCAGGCCCTCGGCCAAGTGCGGGACTAGCCTCGCCAGGAAGGCTGCCTCGGCTGGCGTGAAGTCGGGGCCGGATCTCTCGCGGTGCAGGCACATGAAGCCCCAGCACTTCGAGCCCACAACGAGGGCCGCCCTCAGCTCGTCCCCCAGGTCCATAGGGGCGAGCATCTCGCGGTAGCGCTCGCTTAGGGCCAGCTCGCCCTTGGTGGCCATGCCCAGGCTCTCAACCGGCGAGCGTCCCCTCGCCAGTCGGGCGAACTTTACCGGATCGTCCTGCAGGAACTCGCGCTCGAGGAACTGGGGTGTGGCTTGCGCCAAGACCTCGTCACGTACGGCGCTGGTGAAGAGCAGCGTCGCGGGGTCGGCGGTGGCGAAGAAAGAAACGTCGGTGGGGATCACCTTACGAAGCCGCTTTACCGCCTCGATCCCGAACGTCCTGGAGTCCAGCCCGGCGTGAGAGAGGCGGACGATCTCCTGCCTGACGCGCTCCGCTGACCTGCCTCTGTCCATGGCCGGACATTATACAAGTATCCTTCGTTCCAAAAACTCCCACATTTGTGGGATTACTTTCGTCCGTCACGTGCACTACGGTCAGGGCAGTCAGTAGAGGCGAACGCAAAGGAGGCCCAGGGTGTCGTCGGAAGAGAACAAGGTGTTAGTGGAGCGTTTCGTGGAGGAGTTCTGGAACGAGGGGAACCTGAGTACCGCGGACGAACTAATGGCACCCGACGCCCAGATACATTTGCCCACGGGAGATGTGGTCAAGCCCCATGAGGCCAAAGGTTTCGCCGCCACGTGGCGCGAATCGTTCCCCGACTGGCACTCGACCTTCGAGGAGTTGGTCGCGGAAGGTGACAGGGTGGCCGAGCGGTGGACCGGTCGGGGCACGCACCGGGGCGAGCTTATGGGCATCCCTCCCACGGGCAAGCGCGTCGAGGCGCCTGGCAGCGTCTTCTACCGGATCGTCGACGGGAAGATCGTGGAGCTGTGGGGACAGCTCGACACGATGAGCGTGATGCAGCAGTTGGGCGCGATAGCCGCGCCGCAACAGGCCGAGGCGTAATGTGCCCTATGCAGACCTGGTTAGGGGTACCACTGTTAAACCTTGCTCTATGAAGAAGCAATTGGTGCCGGACGAGCTGTGGATGCTCATCGACCCTTTGCTGCCGTCCGAGCTGCCCAAGCCCAATGGTGGCAGGCCGCGGGTTCCTAATCGGGCGGTTCTCGCGGGCATAATCTACGTCTTGAGGAGCGGCGTTCCCTGGCGCATGCTGCCCAAGGAGTTCGGGTGCAGCGGAGTCACCTGTTGGCGGCGGCTTCGCGACCGGCAGAAGGCGGGGGTGTGGCACGCGCTGCGCCTCGTCCTCCTCGACAAGCTCGGAAGACTGGGCCTGATCGGCTGGTCTCGGGCATCGTTGGACTCTGCCAGCGGTCCGGCGAAAAAGGGGGCGAGGAGACCGGTCCCAACCCCGTAGACCGAGGTCGCCCCGGCTCCAAGCGCCACCTCTTGGTCGACGGCGACGGCTTGCCGCTCTCGGTGATCTTGACCGGGGCCAACGTCCACGACTCGATGGTCTTCGAGGAGCTCCTAGAGGGCGTCGAGCCGATCCGGACCCCGAGCGGACGGCCCAGAAGGCGGCCGGACAAGATCCATGCCGACAAGGGCTACGACTTCCCGCGCTGCCGAAGGACGCTTCGGCAGCGCGGCATAAAGGAGCGCATAGCCTGGCGCGGCGT
>DATDKB010000260.1:0-4752 GCA_036520255.1 Rubrobacter sp.
GCCCGAAACTCCATGCCGGTACCCACGTACGGAGCCTCGCTCCTGAGGAGCGGCACCGCCTGACGCTGCATGTTGGCGCCCATCAGCGCCCTGTTGGCGTCGTCGTGCTCGAGGAACGGGATCAAAGCCGTACCGACCGAAACGGTCTGCAGCGGCGCCACGTCTACGTAGTCGACCTCTTCGGCGGTCACGGTCGCGACGTCCCCGCCCTTCCTGCGGGCCAGGATATGGGCGTCTTCGTCGATCTTGCCTGTCGCCTGATCTGTTGGCGTGTTGGCCTGGGCTATCGTGAACTCCTCCTCCTCGTCGGCGGAGAGGTACTCGATTTCATCGGTTAGCTTGCCGTTCTCGACCTTCCTGTATGGCGTCTGCACGAAGCCGTACTCATCAACGGTCGCGAACGTGGAGAGCTGCCCAATTAGCCCGATATTCGGGCCCTCCGGCGTCTCTATCGGGCACATTCTCCCGTAGTGGGTAGGATGCACGTCGCGCACCTCTATGGGGGCCCGCTCCCGACTCAGACCACCAGCGCCCATCGCGTTGAGCCGCCTCCTGTGCGACAGCCCGCTCAAGGTATTGGTCTGGTCCATGAACTGCGAGAGCTGCGAGGAGCCGAAGAACTCCTTTATGGCGCTGCTCACGGGCTTGACGTTGACGACGCTCTGGGGCGTTATGGCATCCTCGTCCTGGGTCGTCATACGCTCGCGTACGACGCGCTCCATGCGGTACATCCCGATCCGGAACGCCTCCTGCACGAGCTCCCCGACGGTCCTGAGGCGCCTGTTGCCGAAGTGCTCGTACTCGTCGAGCTTGTGCCGGATGCGCTCGTAGTTGATACGCCCGAACTCCTCATCCTCGGCGACCTCCTCGGAGGTCTCGATCAGACGCTTGAGCAAGGCCTCGATATCCTCGATGGTGAGCGTGTGGTTCTCCAGCGGCACGTCGAGCTTGAGCTTCTTGTTGAGCTTGTAGCGTCCCACCTCGGAAAGGTCGTAGCGCTTGGCGTCGAAGAAGAGCCCGTCCACCAGGTTCTGCGCGTTCTCGATGTTGACCGGCTCGCCAGGACGCTGCCTGCGGAAGACCTCCAGTAAAGCCTCGTCCCTGGAAGGCGTGTCGTCCCTCTCAAGCGTGTTGCGTACTAGCCAGGAGTTCTCGAACCTGCCTAGTATCTCCTCGGGCCCACCCATCCCGAGCGCCTTCAGGAGCACGGTGACGGGAAGCTTCCTCTTGCGGTCGATGCGGACGGAGACGTAACCCTTGGCCTCGACCTCGAACTCGAGCCAGGACCCACGTCCGGGCATCAGGCTCGCCGTCAGAACCTGCTTGGTCGCGTCCTTGGGCTCCATGATGTAGGCGCCCGGCGACCTGACGAGCTGCGTCACAACCACGCGCTCCGTACCGTTGATAACGAAGGTCCCCGAGTCAGTCATCAGCGGAAAGTCGCCCATAAAGACGTCCTGCTCTCTGACCTCCCCGGTCTCCTTCACGATAAAACGGACCTTAACGAACAGCGGCGCCGCGTACGTCTTGTCCTTGGACATGCACTCTTCCACGGAGATCGGCGGCTCCTCGAACCGTCCCTCCCCGAACTCCACGGCGTAAGAGCCCGTGTAATCCTCGATAGGGGAGATCTCCGTGAAGGTCTTCTGAATACCTTCGTCTAAAAACCTCCTAAATGAATTCAACTGGATCTCGACGAGATCCGGTAGCTGAACTTCAGTGGACTGCAACCGAGCATACGGGTGCCGTTCCCGGCGCACGACAGGGGTCACCAAATTAGCTCTCCTCCGCATGATTCGTTAAAAGATGGGTAAACACGCAAACGGATATCTTACCCCCGGAGTCAGGGCAAGTCAAGGGGTGCTTCAGGGAATTATGCAACCGGTTAGAAATCAGCGTTAGGAGTGTAGCATACCCGCTTGAGGCATGCTACGAAGAGAGCTATCAACCGTCGGCGGTCAGCTTGGTGTTTTGCCCACGCTACCACCTGATTGTAGAGAAACGCCGCGCACAGAAAACGGCGTCCCTTCACAGGGGCGCCGCCTGCGCCAGCTCTTGGCTGACCGCTGATAGCCGAAGGCTGAAAGCTACTTCAGCTCGACCGAGGCACCGGCCTCTTCCAGCTGCGCCTTCAGGGCGTCGGCGTCTTCGCGGCTCAGGGCCTCCTTGACGGAGTTTGGGGCCTCGTCGACGAGGGCCTTCGCCTCTTTGAGGCCGAGGCCCGTGGCGGCCCTGACGACCTTGATGACCTGGATCTTTTTCTCGCCCGGGCCCTGGAGGACGACGTCGAACTCGGTCTGCTCCTCCTCGGCAGCGGCCGCGCCGTCGCCGGCTGCCGCGGCTGGGGCCGCTGCGACGGCCGTCGCGGAGACGCCGAAGCGCTCCTCGAGCGCGCTCACGAGCTCCGAAAGCTCGAGAACGGTCATGTTCTCGATCGTCTCCATCAACTCTTCTTTGTTAACCGCCATCTCTTCCTCCTGTCTTGACTTACTTGCCTACGACTGTTCGGCGCTCTGCTTCTGCTCGGCGATCTGGCCGAGCGCCACGACCAGACCCTGTACGGTGTTGTTGAGCACGGTTACAAGCCCTGTGAGCGGCGAAGAGATACCGCCGACTACCTGGGCGAGGAGCTGATCCCGGCCCGGCAGCTTGCTCAGGGCCACCACCTCGGCCTCGCCGAGCACGCGTCCCCCTTCGAGGAGCCCGCCCTTCAGGGCGAACGACTCTACCTGGTCGGCGAACTCCGCCATCAGCTTCGCGCTCGCCACGGGGTCCTCGGAAAAGGCGAGGGCCGTCGGCCCGACGAGGAACTCAGAGAGCCCCTCGACACCGGCCTCGTCGGCGGCCCGTTTGGTCAGCGTGTTCTTCGCGACCACGAAATCGACGCCCGACTCGCGGCTGCGGCGCCTCAGGTCCGTGCTCCTCGCGACGTCCATGCCCTGGTAGTTCACGAGCACCGCCGAGCCCGCCCGCAGCTTCGCGGTGAGGCTTTCGATCACCCGCACTTTCTCTTCCCTGTTCACAATAACTCCCATCTCAAATAGAAAGCCCCGAGGCCGCAGAGGCGCTCGGGACTTAGAGATCCCAGAGAAGCTTTCCGCAACCTCGGCCGGATGATTAAGCCCGTGGCGTCTGCCCGGACCCCGGCTGTCTTAGGCCTGCTCTTGACTAAAGTCCGCGCGTGATACTAATCCATCTCCACCGCGGGGTCAACCTTCACCGACGGTCCCATCGTCGTGCTTAGCGCCACGGACTTGAAGTAGCGGCCCTTGACGGGGGCGGGACGGGCCCGCTGCAACTCCTCGCGAAGGGCGAAGTAGTTCTCGACCAGGTTGTCCAGGTCGAAGGACTTCTTGCCTATCACGCCGTGGATGATACCGTAGCGGTCGACGCGGTACTCTATCTTGCCGCGCTTTATCTCCTCGACAGCCCGGCTAACGTCCTGCGTTACGGTACCGCTCTTCGGATTTGGCATAAGCCCGCGAGGACCGAGCACCGGCCCGAGCTGGCCGACGGCCCGCATCTGATCCGGGGTCGCGACGGCCACGTCGAAGTCAATGTAACCGTCGTTCTTGATGCGGGAAGCGAGGTCGTCAGAGCCGACGACATCGGCACCGGCTTCCTCGGCCTCCCTCGCCTTCTCACCTTCGGCGAAGACCGCGACGCGGCGCGTCTTTCCCGTGCCGTTCGGCAGCATTAGCGTGCCGCGCACCATCTGGTCGGCGCGCCTCGGGTCCACGTTCAGGTGGATGTGGGCCTCGATGCTCTCGTCAAACTTCGCGCCGTCCAGGCTCTTCAGTATCTCCAGCGCCTCGCGCGGCGAGTAGCGCTGTTCTGGGTCTATCCTCGACTTCTGTTCGAGCAGTTTTCTACCCATTGACCGTTATCCCCATGCTCCTAGCCGTACCCTCGACGATCTTCGATGCGCCCTCTATATCAGCGGCGTTGAGGTCGGGCATCTTTGTGCGTGCTATCTCCTCGACTTGAGCCCGGCTCACCGCGCCGACCTTCGCCCGGTTCGGTTCGCCGCTGCCCTTATCCAGGCCGGCGGCCTGCTTGAGCAGGAACGCGGCGGGCGGCGTCTTCGTTATGAACGTGAAAGAGCGGTCTTCGTAGACCGTTATTTCCACGGGGATGATCTGGCCCATCTGATCGCGCGTGGCGTCGTTGAACTGACGCACGAACTCCCCGATGTTGACCTGGGCCTGGCCCAGGGCCGGTCCTACCGGCGGCGCGGGGTTTGCCTGCCCGCCCGTAATCTGCAACTTCAGCTTGCGCGCTACGCGGCGCCCGCGTCCTCTACCCATAAAAATCCTCTCGTTAGAGCTTGGCTACCTGGTTGAAGGAGAGCTCCACGGGCGTTTCGCGCCCGAATATGGAGACGAGCACCTTCAACCTCGACTGGTCAACGTTTATGTCGGAGATAGAGCCGGTGAAGTCCGAGAGCGGACCGCCTATAACCTTGACCGTCTCCCCGATCTGGTAGTCAACCGTGGTCTTGACCTTCTCGCGCGTCTCGACCTCGCCCGGATGCAGGAGCCTCTCGACCTCGGCACGACTGAGCGCGAGCGGCTTCTCCCCAGCACCGACGATCTGGGTGACGCCTGGCGTCTGCCTGACGAGCTGCCAGGTCGCGTCGTTCATGTCCATGTTCACGAGGACGTAGCCGGGGAACTGGCGCTGGATCGTCGGGACTTTCTTGCCGTCTTTGATCTCGATGACGCTCTCGGTCGGGATGCGGATCTCACCGAA
>DATDKB010000261.1:0-11104 GCA_036520255.1 Rubrobacter sp.
CATAGACCCCGTCTAGGTCAATAGTTGTGATCGTTGCTGTAGTCGGCAGCGCTTTGTGTGCTTACGTCCTGCGGCGGGTCTCCCCGTGTGTCAGTATTGGCCCGACCGGTAGGCGAGCAAGGGGCGCGATCTATAAACTCACAAGGTGGCACGGCACCCACGTCAGCCCAACAGGCTATGTGCGATCTCTGGGATGAGCACATGCGCTCCGAGTTCGAGACGAGCAGCGTCGAGACCACGCTCGAGACGATGGTAGAAGAGCCTTACGTCAACCACGTACCCGTGATAATCGGCGGCGTGGGGCTGGAGGAGGTAAGAGCCGTCTACACCGAGCGGTTCATCACGCAGCAGCCGCCGGAGACCGACATCTCCCCGGTCTCGCGGACCATCGGGAACGACGGGGTAGTTGACGAGTTGATCTACGCCTTCACCCACGCCATCCTTATGGACTGGCTGCTGCCGGGAGTCCCCCGACAGGAAAACGTATCGAGGTCCCCATGGCCGTCGTGGTCGAGTTCTGGGACGGCAAGATAGCAAGCGAGCACATCTACTGGGACCAGGCCACGGTGCTCGTACAAGCGGGTTTGATCGACGGTGAAGGAAACTGTCCGTTAGCGGCGCCGAAAGCGCCAGAAAGGTCCTGGACCCCGCTTCCGTGCCCTCCGACGGTCTGATGGACCGCGCGGTAACGCGGTCCACCCCTGATACCAACTCCGGGTGAACAGCAACACCACCGCGCGAGGGCCTCTATCTTGCGCTACCCGTGGATTCCCGCTCCCGCAGGAACGACGGAGGAGAACCAAGCTTACATCCGCAGCCGGACAGCACGACCGTTCGCCCGGAATCGGTATGGGCCCTTCCAATTCGCGCGGGCGAGATGGCCATCATAAGAAAGCTGAAAGCGGAGTCCGAAGCGCCGTGCTAAAGAAGCTTTAGCTTCGCCGTGGCGTCCCTCAGGTCTTCGAAGAAGTCTTCCATCTCGCGGATGCGGCGGGCGGCGAGGTCTTTGCTGCTCTGGAGGACGAGAAGGTTAGGGATTTTCTGTCGCAGGCTCTCCGCGTTCCAGATGGCCGTCGGTATGTCCGGGACGTCGTCTTCCGTGCCGACCATAGCGAGCATCCGGGAGAGGCCTATAGCGCCGAGGTAGTCGAGGCCGATCGCGTCTTTCAGGAGGATCGTCTCCGAGGCGGCGCTACCAGGAACGCCTGGCGGGTGGAGTTCGATCGCCTCTATCACCGCCTGGCTGGCCTGCGGAGGAAAGTCCCAGTCTTGCAGGATGCGGCGGGCCACCAGTGCAGAGCGCTTCGCGTGGTCGGCCGGCTCCCGCCTAGCATAGGCCTTGTAGAGGCCGACGTCGTGTAACAGGGCGGCAGCGCGCAGTATCTCCGTATCGTAGGAGACGTTTTCCGAGACCGCGAGGTCCTCCGCCAGCGCGTAGACCCTCAGGCAGTGGGCGTACCCGTAGACCGGGTGCGTCCCCACCCTGACGACGAGCGCCTCTACCTCCTCCAACACAGGCTTCATGCAGCAGAGTCTAGCGAATAGGCCCCGCCGGTGCGAGCACGCTCCAGCCTTCGGCTTCCGCTTGTCAGCACGCCGCCTACGGCGGCTCTCAGCTCTTGTTCTTGCTGAGATGCTGGCCGGCTGAAGTGCTGACAAGCTATCAGGTGGCGCTGCTCGCGGCGCTGGCGCCCGTCGCCTCTTCGATGGCGGTCAGCGGCGTCGCGACGTTCTCCAGGGACTGCCCTTCGGCCCTCACCCCGAGCACCAGCTCGATGACGGCCGCGAAGATCATCAACCCTGCACCGATCAGGTACCCGATAAACAGGTTCGTGGCGTTGCCCGTGCCGATCAGCTGGCCGAAGATGATGGGCCCGGAGATGCCGCCCAATGCCGTGGCTATGGAGTAGAACATAGCTATCGCCATGGCCCTTATCTCCATCGGGAAGACCTCACTCACCGTCAGGTAGCCCGCGCTTGCGGCGGCCGAGGCGAAGAAGAAGACGATGCACCACAGGACAGTCTGCGTGACCGCGTTCAGGATATCTACATAGAACAGATAGCCTGTCAGGGCCATCAGTCCTCCCGTTAGGAAGTAGCAGCCGGAGATCATCGGCACCCGACCGATCGTGTCGAAGAGGCGCCCCAACAGCCAAGGTCCTAGCACGTTACCGAGCGCGAACGGGAAGATGTAGTACGGTACGCTGCTGGCAGATATCCCGTAGAAGCCGGTCAGCACGAGGGCGTAGGTGAAGAAGATGGCGTTGTAGAGGAAGGCCTGTGAGCCCATGAGCGTCAGCCCGAGGATGGTGCGCTTCGGATACATCTGGAACATCGCCCTGGCGATCAGGCCGAACCCTATGCTCTCGCGCTGCTCGACGACGATCGGCTGCCCTTCGACGAGGGGTAGGTCCCGACCGGTCTGTTCCCGCACCTGATTCTCTATGGCCTCGGTCGTCTCCTCAGCCTCTTCGGTACGGTCGTGGGTCAAGAGCCAGCGCGGGCTTTCGGGGACGAAGCGCCGGATCAGGAGGATGCAAAGGCCTAGCGCGGCGCCAAGCCAGAACGCCACCCTCCAGCCGTAGTACTGGCTTATAAAATTCGGGTTGAGGAGCAAGATCGCGAGGGCGCTGCCCATCATCGCCCCGATCCAATAGGAACCGCTGATGGCGAGGGCCACCTGTCCTCTGAAGCGTGCAGGGATAAGCTCGTCCACGGCGGAGTAGATCGCCGAGTACTCGCCGCCGATGCCCGTGCCAGCAAGAAAGCGGAACACGACGAAGCTCCAGAAGTTCCACGAGAAGGCCGTGAGGAAGCTGAAGATGAGGTACACGGCCAGCGTGATCAGGAACAGTTTCTTCCTCCCGAAACGGTCGGTCAGGTATGAGAAGAAGAGCGCCCCCGTGCAAGCCCCAGCGATGTAGATACCCCCGGCGAGGCCGACCTGGGCCTCAGTAAGGTTCAGTCCCGAGTCCGGTTCAACAAGGATGCCCGCTATGTTGCCGACGATGGTCACCTCGAGCCCGTCGAGGATCCAGGTGATCCCGAGCGCGGTGATCACCAACCAATGCCACCGGGCCCACGGCAGCCTGTCCATGCGTGACGGGATACGACTCTCTACGGCATTGCCGACCGCGCTCGCCTCACTCACCCTCCACTCCTCTCTATCGGCCAATCTTTCCCTAGACACTTTGCGAACATTTTTCTGGCCGCTGATTACCCTTTGTAATGCATTCTTAATCCCGCTCGGGCAAAATCGGTCGCGTCGTGCACTCCTGTTTTGTCTATCCTCTCTGGGAGGTACTAATAGAGCCTACGCAGTAGGGTGCGTCAGGGACTCAGTGAGAAGGACGCAGGTGAGGAGAACGAGATGAGTACTTTTCCGGCAAAAATCCTGGTGGCCACGGACGGTTCCGAGGATTCGATCCTGGCCCTACAGGCCGCCGTTGATCTCTCCAACGAGACCGGAGCCGAGCTACACTTGGTACACGTTGGAGAGTCGCATCCAGTCTACCCTCCCCCGGCCTCTGGTCCCCCTCCGTCCACCCCGTCGAAGGAGGAGGTACGCCAGGTGGCGCAGGGGATGCTCGACACACAACGCGAACAGATCGGGGAGATGGGCGGCAAGGTAGAAGAAATCTACCTGCGTATGGGACGACCCGCGGAGGAGATCCTACGCCTCAGCGAGGAGATCGTCGCCGGACTGATCATAGTCGGAAACCAGGGCCTTAGCGGCAGGTTCAGCAGGATGCGGCGTTTCATCATGGGTAGCGTCTCCGAAAACGTCACCCGCTACGCGCGCTGCTCCGTGATGGTGGTCCGCAAAGACCTCTACGACCGTCCCTCGACATGAGGTAGAGGTGTTACGCAGCCGTAACTTCTGGTAACACCGATGGCGCATGGTGATAGGTGCCGTTCGCGAACCGCCCGCGAACGGCCTTTACCGTTGTTTGCGAAGGTCCCGCAACAGGGCGGCCTGGCCCACGTCGTCCACGGTCAGCATCCCCACGAGGTTGCCGTCTTTCACGACGGGCAGGGCCCTGAAGCCGCTCTCCTGCAGGACGCGGTTGCCGTCCGTGAAGAGGTCGGCGTCGGGCGAGATGGTGGGAAACGCCGTCTGCATCAGGTCGCGGACGGTGTCGTAGCGGCTGGGGGAGTGGGCCGCGGCCATGATCTCGTTTCTGGTAATGATGCCGATCAACTCTCCATCCTCGTCAACGACGGGGAAATCCTCCTGGTAGCCGTGGATGACGGAGTCTAGGACCTGCCCGAAATTGTGGTAGGGCGTGACGGTCTCGGTCCTCCCCTTGGTGCCCATCACGTCGGAGACGGTGAGCCCGCGCATCTGCTCCCGCTGGCGCACGAGCTGGGCCTCGCCGCTCGCCCCGAGAAAGACGAAAAATCCGACGATCGCGAGCAGGAAGTTCTGGCCGAGGAACCCGACGAGGATAAAGAGGATGGCGAAGCCCTGCCCTACGGTCGATGAGATATCCGTGGCGCGCACGGGTCCGAGGCGGGTGGCGAGCAGGCCGCGCAGCACGCGCCCGCCGTCCATCGGGAAAGCGGGGATCATATTGAAGATCACGAGCGCCACGTTTATGGTGCCGAGCGCGACGAAGACCTGGCCGATGGAGTCTACCCCTGAGACGATATCCGTCGGGACGGAGAGCTTTCCCCCGAAGAGCAGCGCGAGGCCGAAAAAGACCGGGGCCAGCACCACGTTGACGAGCGGCCCGGCCACGGCGACCTTGACCTCGTCGATGGGCCTCTCCGGCAGAGACTTCATCCTGGCGAGACCACCTATGGGTAACAGCGTGATGTCCTGTACCTCGCTCCCTAGCCGTATCGCCACGAGCGAGTGCCCGTACTCGTGAAGCAAGACACAGAAGAACAGCGCGACCACGATGCCAACCGTAACGAGTGCGCTGGTCAGGCTTCCCGAATCCCTGAACGCGAGGTAGCCGAAAATGGCCAGGAGTAGGAAAAAGCTCCAGTGGACCTTGACGTCTATCCCGAAAGCGCGTCCTATCTTGAAGGATCCACCCATCGTTTTGAGTGTACCCCACAAGCCGGCAAATGCTGTGATCCCAAACTCCTTCCCCCTGCTAGAATCGAAGGGTGGAGGAACGCACCGAAATCTACCGCCTCGTCACGAACGCGGAAGACCTCGCCGCCGTCGCGAAGTCGCTGCAAGACGCCGAGGCCGTCGGCGTGGACCTCGAGACCACCTCCCTCTCCCCCCGCGATGGCAGCGTGCGCCTGCTCCAGCTCGCCACCCCAGACGACACTTTCGTCGTAGACGTCTTCGAGGTCATCGACCTCTCGCCGCTGAAGGAGGTGCTCGAGGGTGGTCCCGTCAAGGCGTTGCACAACGCCAAGTTCGATTACCAGTTCCTCTACGCCCTGCACGGCATCTCGCTCTCGCCCGTCTTCGACACGATGCTCGCGGCCCAGGTTCTCTCCGGCGGCAACTACGCGTCGTCGTACTCCCTTGAAGGGGTGGCCGCGCGCTACCTGGGGGAGTCACTCGACAAATCCGAGCAGAGAAGCGACTGGTCGGGGGAGTTGAGCGGGGCCCAGCTCGAGTACGCTGCGCGGGACGCCAGGGTCCTGCTTCCCTTGCGCGAGCGGCTCGCGGAGGCGCTCGAGGCGGAGGAACTAGGCCGGATCTCCGACATAGAGTTCGCGGCCGTCGCAACGATAGCGGAGATGGAGCTCGCCGGCGTCAAGCTCGACGTAAAGCGGTGGAAGGAGCTAGAGGTCACGGTGCGCAAGCGTCGCGACCGGGCCTCCGAGCGCCTGATATCGTTTTTCCCCCCACCGGAAGGCGTGCTGCCGCTCGAAGGGCTGGGACCGCGGCTCAACCTCAACAGCCCAAAGCAGATCACCGACGCGTTCGGTACTCTAGGAATAGAGTTGCCAGACACGAAGGTCTGGACGCTACTCAAGGTCGACCATCCTGCGGCGAAGGCGCTCCTGGAATACCGGGAACTGCAGAAGAAACTCGGCACCTACCTCGAAACCTATCCCAACTTCATAAGCTCCAAGACCGGCCGCATCCACGCGAACTTCCTCCAGTGCCGCGTCCCGACAGGAAGGCTGGCCTGCACAGCGCCCAATATTCAGCAGATACCGCACGAGGACGAGTTCCGCCGGTGCTTCGTCGCCGACGAAGGGCATGTGCTCGTGATCTCGGACTACTCCCAGATAGAGCTTCGTATCCTGGCCGAGGTCTCTGACGACCCCGCCTTCGTTACGGCCTTTCAGCGGGGTGACGACCTGCACCGCCTGACGGCAGCGACGATGTACGGTGTCCCCATGGAGGAGGTCACCAAAGACCAGCGCTCGGACGCCAAGCGCATAAACTTCGGCCTGATGTACGGCCGCGGCGCGAGAAGCCTCTCCGCCCAGCTAGGCACGGACGAGGAGCGTGGCCGCCAGCTCATAGACGAGTACTTCGCCAACTACCCGAAGGTCCAGCGCTTCCTGCAGAGGACGGCCGACCGCGCCATGCGGGACAGGACGCTGAGGACCCTCGCCGGACGCGTGCGCAAATTCGGCAACGACCCCGTCGCCGACGACCGTGGCGCCATGCGCCGGGAGGCTATGAACTATCCGATTCAAGGCTCGTCGGCTGACATCGCCAAGCTTGCCCTCGTCTATGTTCGCGAGGAGCTAGAAGGACTCGACGCCAGGCTAATAAACTCCATCCACGACGAGTTCGTCATCGAGTGCGCCGAGGACCAGGCGGAGAAAGTCTCCGAGAAGACGCAGGCGGCGATGGTTCGGGCCGGCGAAGACATCCTGGAAAAGGTGCCGGTCGAGGTAGAGGCGACCATCTCGCGCGAGTGGAGAAAGTAAGTCTAGGCATCAGGGTTCGGCGGGCGTCGCCTGAAGACGCCGGTGTCCTCACGCGTATCGCCTTCGCCGCGAAGCGGTACTGGGGGTATCCGGAGCGTTGGATCGAGCACTGGACCGAGAGCCTGACCATTACCCAGGAGTTCGTCAGGGATAATGGGGTGTACGCGGCTCATTCAGGTGGCGAAACCTTCGCTTTCTACGCGCTCACGGGGACGGGCCGCGAACTGCAGCTCGAGCATTTGTGGGTGTCGCCGGCCTGGATCGGCTCTGGCGCCGGACGTTTGCTTTTCGAGAACGCTATGAACAGGGCCGCTTCGCAAGGGGCGAAGTCCGTGGAGATCGAAGCCGACCCGAACGCCGAGGGCTTCTACTTGAGGATGGGCGCGCGTCGCGTCGGCGAGAGCGTCTACGAGATCGAGGATCAGAGTCGTGTGCTGCCGCTGATGGCGATGGAGTTGTCAGAGTCGGCCGAAGAGTAGCTATCCGAGGGCCGGCTCGACCCGGATCACACCGTCGCCACAAGGACACTCTGGTAATGAACGATTCTTTCCCCGAACTCGTCCTTTTCCCTTTCGCTGGGCCTGAAGCCACGCCCCTCGTAGAGTCGCCTGGCCCTCGCGTTGCCCATTTGGGTCCACAACTGCGCCCTCTCGTAGCCCCGCCTCCGTACCTCCTCGAGTAGCGCGTCAACGAGCCGTCCGCCGAGCCCCTCTCCCCAGCGGTCGGGCGCGACAAAGACCATCGAGACGTGGCAAAGCCCGTCTACGGGCGGCCCGCTTCCATCATCTGAGAGCGCCTGCTCGCCAAGAGCCATCCCGACGACCTCACCAGCATCGTCCGCGACGAACAGGACCGCTTCAGGATCGTCGACGTGACCCCGCTCTGCCTGCTCGGGCCGCGGTGGCACCCCTTCCCGCCTCGCCGCGTTGGCAACAGCCCACACGGCAACAGCGGGTTCGACATCCGTCGCTCCGCCACGCCTTATGACCGCCTCGCCCATCGCAAACCCCGTCGCATCCGACTTCAGATCCGTACCCGAATCTTACAGTGCCGCGCACGAATCCGTCGGAACGCTCTCGCCACCCCGCCCTGGTCAGCCTTCGTCTTGCCTGCCGAACAGTGAGGCGCCTGCGGCTGCGAAGGTCACGAGGACGATGGCCACCACGGCGCGTATCCCGAGGCGTTCGCCGAGGACGGCGAGGCCGGCGAGGGCTGCGACGGCCGGCTCCAGGCTCATCAGGACGCCGAAGACGCGGGCGGGAATTTTACGCAGGGCTTCGAGCTCCAGGGAGAATGGGATGGCAGAGGAGAGCATTGCCACCCCGAAGCCCGCGAGGAGGAGCTTCGGGTCCAGCAGGGCGTAGCCCGCGCCCGCTATCCCGAAAGGAACCAGGACGACCGTCCCTACACAAAGTGCGATCACCAACCCCGTTCCACCGGGAAACGCACTCCCCGTGCGGGCGGATAGTAGGATGTACGAGGCCCAGAAACATCCGGCCAACAGCGCGAAGGCCACACCCACGGGGTCGAGGTTCATCCCCCCGAACGCCCCGAGAGGGGCGAGCAGCAGGATGCCGGCCGCCGCCAGCACCACCCACAGCACGTCGAGCAGCCGCCGGGAGCCGGCGACGGCCACGCCGAGGGGACCCACGAACTCCAGGGTGACGGCGACGCCGAGGGGTATGCGGTCGATTGCCAGATAGATCGAGAAATTCATCGCCGCAAGCGCCAGCCCGAAGAGCCCCGCAACGAGATAGGCGCCCCTATCGTGGCCGCGCAGCCTCGGGCGCACTAGGATGAGCAGCACGAGCGAGGCGAACGCTATCCTCACGAAGACCGTGCCTCCGGGACCCAGGGAGTCGAAGAGACTCTTGGCTATCGCCGCCCCGAGTTGCACAGAGACTATGGAGAGCATCACCAGCGTCGTCGGCGGCACACTTCGCGAACGGTAAGAGAGACGCGCAGCGATAGAGCGACCGTTGGACAACCTAACGAGAACCTTTCTGACGCAACAGCGGGCGTGAATAGTCTACAGCGGTTTTCGGGAAGTTCGAACCTCCGAAGACCGAGCCGTCTGCGATCAGCCGTCAGTTTTCAGCGTGAACCCCGTCTAGACCGGTGCCATAATGGTCCCAAATACGGAGGAGGATCAACCATGACCGACGACACCCACGGCGTAGTGCAGGGCGAAGCCGAACCGCTGAACTGGGCATGCACGAACTGCGGCTACCGCATCGAGGGCGAGCTGCCCGAGAAGTGCCCGGACTGCGGCGCCGACCGAGAGATGTTCGACGAGGTGCCGAAACCGGGCATGTAGGCTACGGGTTTCAGGCTTCAGGTAACGATTGTTCTGGGCGCAAGCTTGGCGACGCGTGAGGGAGGGGAAACGTCTGCCATGATTCGTCTCCCTCCGAGACGCTAGAACACCCGAAGATTCGCCGGGGCGGTTCGCGGACCGCCCTCGAACCGCCCTAGAAGCTCCAATCCTGCACGAGCTGGTCCCTGAAGACGTCTATGTCGTCCGACCCTCTGGAGTTCTCCAGCCGGGAGACGACCTCGGCGACGGTCGTGTTGGTCGCGGCCATACGTTCGGCGAGGGTGCGTCCGATCTCGTAGACGAGCTTGCAGGCGGCCGGGGAGTCGGCGTCTAGCATCTCGAGCAGGCGGTCCCTACCTACGCCGTGCGCCTCGACCCTTGTCGTCGCCTTGACGCTCGCGGCGGCGCGGGGTGCCGTGAGGAGGCCCATCTCGCCAACGACCGTCGGTGCCTCGACGGTGGCCAGGTGCTGCCTGCGTCCGGGGAGGACCGTCTTGTAGACCTCGGCCGTTCCGGAGGTGAGAACGTAGAGCTGCTCCTCGGGGGCGCCCTCCTCGAAGATCGTCTGCCCCGCTTCGAAGCTCGCGGGCTCCAAAAGCTCCTCGAACTCGGCCCGCTCGTCGGCGTCGAGGTGCTTGAAGATGGGAACATCCTTCAGGTCTGGCATGTTCCTCCTATACGGACCAGTCCGTGATCAGACGGTCCCGAAAGGCCTCGATGTCCGTCTCTCCCCTGCTCTCCAGCTCCCTTATGGCCTCGACGACCTCCTCATCGAGGCGCGTTAGCCTCCTCGCGAGCGTGCGGGCGATGCGGTACGAAAGCTTGAAGGCAGCGGGCCTGCCCTCCTCGACCATGCGCATGAAGGTGTCGCGTGGGATCTTGACCGCCTCGACCCTGTCCACGGCCCTGACGGTCGCGGACGCCCCACTCTCCCCGAGTAGTCCCCTCTCCCCCACAACGGTACGCCCGCGCGAGGCGTCGATCTCGGCCAGAAGCCTGCTGCCTCCTCCCGAAAGGCTCTTCCACACCTCCACCGATCCCGCGGCGAGCACGAACAGACTCCCCTGCTCCTCGCCCTCCTCGATGATGTCCTCGCCGGGACCGAAAGAGACGGGCTCCGCCGCCTCGGCGAACTCCTCCCTCTCCTCCTCGGTCAGGAACTCGAAGAACCTGACCCCCTGCAGACCGTCTTCCACTCTTCTCCGTCCCCTTGCTTTCAGGCCTCCTCTTCCGGATTATATGCCCACCGTGCTCGCGGCGAAACGCTACTACGAAGCGGTCAACTCCTGGTTTTTTGCCGACGGCTGATCGCCGATGGCTGAAAGCTGAAGATGCCGGCCGATGAGGTCGCAAAAAAGTAACGGGCGCGGCAAGAATTCCACGCCCGCTCTCGTGTCTCTCCTATGTATTCGGAGAAGACCCTTAGTTGAGCACCTGCACGTCCACGTAGTCGACGCCGGTGAAGGTGAGCCCGATCGCGTCGGCCGCAGCCGCGGAGAGATCAAGGTCCCTGCCGCCCGTGTACGGGCCACGGTCCGTGACCTCGACGACAACGGAGGCGCCCCCGTAGGTCACCAGCAGCTTCGTGCCGAAGGGCAGGTACGGCGAGGCCGCCGTGTACTCGCTGTAGGGCTCGAAAATGTCCCCACTCGCCGTATAGTTACCCTCTAGCCCAGGCCCGTACCAACTCGCCAACTCGGTGTCGGCGTAGGCGTGCCCCTGAAAGGCGGCCAGCGATACGGCGAACGCGCCGGCAACCAACAGCATCTTGAGACAAGACTTCAAGGAGTCCCCCTCCTGCTCGCTTACACATCACTTGCACAACAAGCGGGGACCTTACTACGTCATAAACGAGTTACAAGTCCCTACATGGCGTCTTCATCGCCCATTTGTGAACTAATTACATTCGCGTTAAGAACACGTTAC
>DATDKB010000262.1:0-7177 GCA_036520255.1 Rubrobacter sp.
TACCAATCTCTGACTCTGACGCTCGGTCCACTCCACATCCTAATTGTCGATCGACACCACCTTAAATGCCCTTCGAGTAGCAGGAACCTTCTAACGAGGGAGAGGAGCCGCCGCAAGCCCTAAGAGTACTAGAAGCCCTCGAAGTGGCTCCCTATACGTGCGCCGGTTTCTCCGACTGTTTCCGCCGCACCTAAGGGAAGGCGTTGCGGCGGAAAGAAACGGTAGCCTCTTACCGTAGGCCTCCATAAGTTAGACGAGGGTGGCCGGTGCAAGCACACCCTGTGCCATGGCAGTTCCGGATGTTGCTTCTTGAAGGCTGCGAGTTCTTCTTTCAGTTAGCGTATCGAATCGATGCTCCTACCTTTCCATAGCGACGCGGGGTGGAGCAGTCTAGTAGCTCGTCGTACCCTGTGGTGGGAGACCGCACTCTGCTAGAGTACGATCTCCAGCCCGGCACTAGCTCCTTCCGCGGGCAAGAAGGCCCGAAACAGCAATGGCGGCGTTGTTCTAACCTGCGTGGGCCCAGGCCAAGGCGGTAGTAGGAGCGATGCTGGCTCCTCGCGAGCTCCGGGCGCTTTCCACACGAGCGATGGGAGGCTAGAGTACGAACTCTCTTAGCTGGACCTCTACCACGGGCCAGGGCAGCAACCAGTGTTTATCGGTTACGGTTACGATGACCTTTCGGCCCGCCATGCGATACTCGCCCTTGGCCATCTCGTGCGAGAAGCGACCCGAGCGCTCCTCGCCGAACAGGGTGGCGCCGTTCGCGTAGGCGGCCTTCTTGGCCCTCGCCAGCAGCGAGGACGGGCTTACCGTCGTGTCCAGTTCGAAGGTCTTCACCACTACTTGCTTTCTTCATGCCGGTGGGAACGCTCCAACGACCAGACCTTGCGTGCCCTCTGAACGTTTTACGCCCTCGCCACCGTCAATCTCCAGGGCGTGCCGGTTTCCTCGGATCCGAGCCGCGCCAACTCGGGGCGGGGGTCGGGCCGGCGGGGTACCGGTACGCCCTCGGAGGCCACTAGCAAGCGTACGGGCGAGCTGCTCGTCGCTCATCCCGGCGGTCCGATGCCTGAGGTCCTCCACCAATCGCAGCTCCTCGAGTGTGAGGTCGTAGTCGAACATCGCGAGTGTGCCTTCGAGATCTCTCCTCGCCTGTTTCAGAAACCCCGCGTCGGTCGCCGCCCGGCTTGCGAGGTTCCTCAGTACCTTCTCGCGCAACGTTTCACCTCAAGTACTAGCGCCATGGCGGTGTGAGTTACTGTGGCAGGTCCCCGCTTGCGCCCCCAAGTGGGATCCCCACGACCGTTACTAACCTGCGATCTGTACCTCCATCCTGCCTTCCCCGTCGAGGCCCAAGCTAAACGGAAGAGCTGCCATTGTCGTGATCGGGTTCGCCGACGCGGGGTCGGTCGCGACAACAGCCCTGCCAGCGGCTGTCCGCACAGAGCCGAGATGGATCATTCTGAGAAGTTTGCCGATGCGGATGAGTGCGTCACGAGGATACTTACTCTGCAGGTGTTAGCACATAGTCTCAGAGGAGGTCCTATGAGGAAAGTAGTGGCATCGGAGATCATGTCGCTCGATGGCGTCTTGGGATCGCCTGAGAAATGGTCCTTCCAATTCCACAACGACCAAATGGAAGAGGCGATAGGTGAGGCGATGGCCGCATCCGACTCCATGTTACTGGGGCGAGTGACCTACGAAGGGTTCGCGGCTTTCTGGCCTTCCCAGGCTGAAGACCAGGGGTTCGCGAGCTACATGAACAACACTCCCAAGTACGTCGTCTCAAGGACCCTCGAAGAGCCCCTCGAGTGGCAAAACTCGACGCTTATCAAAGGCGATGTCGCAGAGGAAACCACCAGGCTAAAGCAGCAACCCGGCAAGGATATCTCGATCACTGGCAGCGGAACCCTCGTCCGGTCGCTGCTTCAAGACGACCTCCTCGACGAGCTTAGGCTCATGGTCCATCCCATTGTCGTGGGGAGTGGGAAGCGTCTCTTCGAGGAAGGAGACGCTCAGAAGGCCCTGAAGCTAGTTGACTCGAAGACCTTCAGCACCGGTGTCCTTTATCTCACCTACCAGCCAGCGCACAGCTGAAGCCATAGTGGGAAGGCTAGGACACCCTTCATCCTGGCCTCTTCTCATTTGCCATTATCCACCCCATAAGTACGTGGGCGATGTCAAGCGCACAGGAGGAGTACCTATGAGTCGGAAGCTCGGATCCACGGCCTAGTGCACAGAAGAGACATTGATAGCGAACGACTCATGCGGGTGGTCAGCTGGTCTGAAGGCCGATAATTATGTGTAGGAACATCAAGATGCTTTTCAACTTTGAACCACCGGCAACCAAGGAGGAGATAGAGGCCGCTTCGCTCCAATACGTGAGGAAGGTAACCGGCTTCAACAAGCCGTCCAAAACAAACGAGGCGGCCTTCTACTCCGCAGTCGAAGAGATCGCGAGAATCTCGGAGCGGTTGCTCGCCTCGCTCGAAACCACTGCACCGCCAAAGGACCGAAAAGAAGAGGCGGCCAAGGCGAAAGCACGCTCAGCCCTACGATTCGGCGGTTGATCAACGCTGGAGTCAACTCCCCGTACCTGAGAAGGTGTTGATGGATGTGTGCTTAGGTCAGCGCAAGCCTGATGTTGAATCATAATTCCTTTGCCGCAGGCGGCGTCGGCCGAGGCGGTGTCGGTCGCGACAACCGGCGACCAGTGGAGCGTCTCGCGCGCACCGGAGAGAGCCAGCGGCGAAACCACCGTTGGGTGATGCGCCCGGCTTTGTCGGATTGCATCATGCCGACGGGCCAAGACACACGATGGCAACAGGCTGGAGGACATAGGGATGGGACCTTCGTCGCAATCCGAGGATTACGTACTACGAGGCGGGCGAGCGGGAGCGGATCGACTGCGCCTACTTAACCGAGTCAAATGGCCGACGACGGAACCGCTGCTTAGGACGGCCGGCCTGCGGGCCGGGATGAGTTGCCTGGACATAGGGTGCGGCAGCGGGGATGTGACGCTGAAGATGGCCGCCCTCGTCGGGGCCGAAGGCCACGTAGTTGGCGTCGACCGAGACCAGACGATGCTTCAGCTCGCACGTCACGAGGCCGACAAAGAAGGCCTACCGGTGACCTTCCAAAGGCTGGAGGCCGAGGAGTTAGCAGAGGAGTCGGCCTACGACCTGGTGTTCGCCCGCTACCTCCTCTCGCACCTGCCTCGGCCGCAGCGGGCCGTCGAGGCAATGGTACGGGCCGCGCGGCCGGGCGGGCGCCTGGTCCTCGAAGACGTCTTCTTCCCCGGTCATATCTGCTACCCATCCAACGCCGCTTTCGACCGCTTCGTGGAGCTCTACCAGGCCGTTGCCAGGATGAAGGAGGGCGGGGACGCGGCGATCGGGGTGCGCCTGCTGGGGATGGCGCTTGAGGCCGGGCTGGAAGAGGTGCGCGTCGGGCTCGTCGTACCCACTTTCCGTGAAGGCGAGGGCAAGCGGGTTACCCAGGTTACGATGGAGCACATCAGGGAGGCGGTGGTTAGCGCGGGGTTGGCGTCCGATCTCGAGGTGGATAAAGTCGTCGGCGAATTGGGCAGGCTCGCCGATGATGACAGGACGCTGATGAGCATGGCGCCCACTTTCCAGGTATGGGGTCGCAAGGCTGGTGCGTGAGACACCTTCGGGTCGGCGGCCACTGTACGAAAGAGTCGAGACCGCGCAGAAGTCCGGCCTGGATGTGCTGTGTTAGCAAGCTCTTGCCGAGCTGTAATCTGGGTGTAACCCTGCGTGTACATAATGGGTGGTGTCAAACAGTCTCGGTGCTCCTCTCCTTTCTCTTTCCCTTCCATCATCCCAGGGGTACCAGGGTTTCGACTCTCCGCGAAGGTAGGAAGGTCCGAGCTCACAGGACCACGATCCACTGCATCAGAGATGGCAACGCGAGTTGCGGGGTCTGCTACGCGTTCTGTATTGGGGTGAGGTGTTGAGTGCCAACCTGGGGATAGCGGAAGAACTGTGGGTGCCGGCGGGCGCACCGCCGGGGTTAGTGGCGCACGTCCACCGGTACGCGTTCTCGATGCCATACCCCGGGGAGCAGGTGTGGGGTTGGTTGAACGATCCGCCGACGTTTACCTAAGGGCAGGTATGGCCTTTCCGGGTCGAGTTCTTAGACGGCGGCTTCGAGCCGGGCGTCCTCAACGCCCACCACGGGCCGTTTCTGAACCTGGCCGGGGTTATCGGGGAGGTGCGGGGGTTCGAGCGGGGCGTCGCGTACCGGGATCTCAAGTATTTCTACGGCAGCTACGCTATCAGCCCGCGTCTCGTGCAACCGACCAGGCTGCAGTTCTGGGCCGAGGAGTCGACGGATGAAACGCTGGTCACGCTGCAGGTTGACAGCCTCGTGCGCCGCCCGTTCAGGCACGCGTGGAGTCTTTCGCAGCGGGTCTTCTGGAGCCGGTTTCCGCGGTGGATGGCATCCGCGCTAGGCAATCCCGGCCAAGCCCGGGCGTAACGGGAAAGTGTCTAGCGCCGTCAATATACTAGAGAGGCGGGAGACGCGATCGCGTGCGGTCTCCTTCGACGTGAAGGCTACGGTTTTCGAAAGGAGTGGTTGTGGACAGAGAGATCGGCCCCGACCCTTTCGCGGCGCTAAAAAGCGGCAGCGAAGAGTACCACGTCTACGACAGGCACTACGAAAGGATCGGCAGGGTTGACGACGTCTTTATCGACGAGCGGGACGCCGCTTCGTACATCGGGGTGAAGATGGGTTTCTTCGGGACCAACTCCACCCTGGTGCCGGTCGAGATCGTCAGGGTCAATGACCTTCGGCGCCTGATCGAGGTAGACGAGGATGCCGAGACGATCAAACACGCACCCCACTTCGGCCACGACGAGACCGTCTCGCCCGAACTTGAAGACAGGGTCCGTACCTACTTTGGCCTCGAACCCCTCCTGAGCCCCCAGGCGCCCGCGGAGACATACCCCCCCGAAGACACGGGCCACTTCGGACCCGACTCCAGGGTGGACACTGAACCGGGCGAGCGAATAGAGGACCAGGAGCGTATCGCCGGGCAGCCAGCACAAGCGCCGATGGCCGGCGCATCAAGCGACGCCACCCCCGAGGACCGCTGGGACCGCGAGAGCAGGGAGGGCGGCGTCGTCGTCCACCGCAGGAGAGGCTAACCAAAGGGGTTCCGCCGCTGCCGAGGCTCCAGAGCCTACGAACGAAAGCAACAAGCGACGGCCATCAAGCCCGAAGCGCGCTGAAGGTCGAAGCCGAAGGCTGCAACGTGCTGACAAGCAGCATGCGTCAAAACGATTGAACCAGCATGCGATACTCGTCCTGCCAGAACCTAATCGCTGCCAGCCTGGTCCATGAACGCAGCCGGCTCAATGCTTTTGACCGTTGCTGTAGGTGCCTGAAAGGTGGTGTGCTGACGAGCGGAGCCCGAAGGGCGCAGCGTGCCGCCAAGCGGGTAGAATGTCCCCCGATACCGGTGAGAGGAGGAACGAGTGTCGGAGAGAGGACCCGAGGCGGCGAGGCGGCTGACGGAGGCGTTCGGCGAGCCCTACAGGGAGGTGGTCCGCAACGCCGTCGACGCGCAGCAGCGGAACGTTCAGCTCGCGCAGGGCTGGGTCGAGGGCGTGTCAGGCTTGCTGGAGAGCCAGGCCGAGGCCAACAGGGCGCTGACAAGGGCGATGGAGAGCCACACCAAAGCCGTCGAGGAGGCTATAAGGAGCCAGGAGCGCACAAGCCGCGCCCTTGTCGAGAGCCTAGAGTCCTATAAAGAGGTGATCGAACGCAACACCGCCTTGCAGGAGAACAGCACGAAGCTTGTCCAGGGCTTCTTCGGCGACGTGACCTCGGAGCTGAGGGATGGGATGCAGGGCAGCCAGGAGGTGGCCCGCAGCCTGATGGAGGGCTCGGAGAAACAGATGGAGGCGTTTGAGGCGATGCTCAGCGAGGCGATGGACTCCTACGCTAACCTGATGAACGCCCCCTTCGAGCTCTACCGCAAGAACCTGGAAGCGTTCGGCAAGCAAGGCCAGTAAGGAGGACATGATGCAGACGGGAGAGAAGAGGCTTGAGGTCAGGAACTTTATCGGGGGAAGGTGGGAAGAGAAGGACGGGCGCGACACCGAACCCGTCTACGACCCCGCTACGGGAGAGGTGGTCACCGAGACGCCCCTCTCGACAAAGGAAGACGTAGACCGCGCCGTAAAGCAGGCAGAAGAAGCGTTCCCCGGTTGGGCCGCCACACCGGTCGTCGAGAGGGCAAGTGTCCTCTTCCGCTTCAAGGCGCTCCTGGAAGAACACTTCGAGGAGCTCAGGGACCTCGTCACCCTGGAGAACGGCAAGGACGCGGCGGACGCCGCCGGGGAAGTCAGGCGTGGCATAGAGGTGGTCGAGTTCGCGTGCGGGATGCCCACGCTGATGATGGGCGAGACGGTGCGCGACGTGGCGAGGGGGATAGACAACGTCTCTTACCGCTACCCCCTTGGGGTCGTCGCCGCCATAACCCCGTTCAACTTTCCCTGCATGGTGCCCCTGTGGACGATTCCCGTCGCCATAGGGGCCGGCAACGCCTACATCCTGAAACCTTCTGAGAGAACGCCTTTGTGCTCGGTGAAGCTGGGAGAGCTGCTCTCGGAGGCCGGCCTGCCCGGCGGGGTAGTCAGCATAGTCAACGGGGCGAGGGAGACCGTCGATGGGATCCTCGAGCACCCGGGCATAAAGGCCGTCTCCTTCGTCGGGTCCCAGCCCGTCGCCGAGCACGTCTATACGCACGGCTCGTCCCACGGCAAGCGGGTGCAGGCGCTCGCCGGCGCCAAGAACTCGATGGTCGTGATGCCCGACGCCGTCCTCGAGAAGGCCGTTCCCAACATCATAAGCTCGGCCTACGGCAACGCGGGCGAGCGGTGCCTCGCCGGCAGCGTTCTCGTGGCCGTCGGCGGGGTCGCTGACGACCTGGTCGAGAGACTCAAGGAGGCCGCCGCTTCCATGAAAGTCGGCCCCGGCAGCGAGGAAGGATCGGAGCTCACCCCCGTCATCCGCGACTCCCACCGCGACAAGGTCCGCTCCTACGTGGACCTCGGAGAGGAAGAGGGCGCCGATGTCGTCCTCGACGGCAGGGAGGCGCCCCTGGAAGACGGCTTCTTCATGGGCCCGACTCTCCTCGACC
>DATDKB010000263.1:0-2169 GCA_036520255.1 Rubrobacter sp.
GTGATGCCGACCTTCCCGAACGGGTGCCCGATCTCCGCCATCGCCCGGAGCAGGTCGACCGCGCCCTCGAACTCCCCGGCGGGCTCGGGAACGTCGCCAGCCACGACGAAGGTGTCCCGTATTCCCGCCTCCCGTAACCTCTGCAGGATCTCGGAGAGCTCCGATCCGTCCCGTATGAGCCGGGCCGAGAGGTGTGGCACCACGCGGAAGCCGTGTGCCGCCAATCGCTCGGCGAGGTCCACCGTGGCCGGTATACCCTTGCCCGGCGAGGCCGTAACCGTGAAGCTTATGTTCCTAGGGACATGTTCGACCACCGACTCTTCTACCCCTGCGAGGGGTATCACCTCGTAGCCGGGATGCCGCAGAAACTCGGCCAGCCTCCTGTTCGACTTCTGTCTCTGCTCGCTTCTTTGCTCCGTCGACACGTCTTTCTCCACAGGCCGAGGGTCGGGTGGCCGGGCTTTTAGTGTACCCGGCCAGCGTAGCCTCCCTCAGGCTCCCTTGGACGAGCTGGTGGCGCTCAGGTTTTGCTCGGCCTGCTCCGGTTTGAAGAAGACGCGGTCGGCCACGGTGGCGGAGACCGTCTCCCCGGGCCGCTCGACCTCGAGCTCGATCCCTATCTCGCTGTACTCGACGGGGACCATGGCGTATCCGATGTTCTTCTCCAGGCGCGGCGAGTAGCAGGCCGAGGTGACCTTGCCGACCCTCTCGCCGTCTTTGTGGACCGGGAAGTAGTCGATCATGGAGCCGTCGTTGTACGACCCGCAGTTACTACCGCCGATCTCGACGCCCACGAGCTTACGGCTGACGCCTTCCTCGCTGATCCTCTGCAGTGCTTCCCTTCCCACGAAGTCCTGCTCCTGCTCCAGCTCTACCATCCACTTGTAGCCGTAGCCCACCTCGTAGGGGTTAGTGTCGTACCACATGTCGCAACCCAGGGCCAGGATTCCGCCCTCGATCCTGCGGATGTGGCAGGGCCCGATGGGGGAGATCCCGTGTGGCTCGCCGGCCTGCAGCACGCGGTCCCAGAGCTTGAGTCCGTCGCGGCTCGCGTTCTTGAGGTAGAGTTCGTACCCCAGCTCCCCGGAGTATCCGGTGCGGGAGATCACGAGCTCCATCCCATCAAGCTCCTTGTGCACCATGTAGTAGTAGGGAACCTCGAGTATGTCTTCGCCGAAGAGGTCGGTCATAACCTCCCTGGACTTCGGTCCCTGCACCTGCATGGGGCCGACGTCGGGCTCCTTGATCTCCACGTTCAGCCCCATGTTGTAGGCGAGCCCCTGCGCCCAGAGCAACACGTCGCTGTCGGCCAGGGAGAGCCAGAAATGGTTCTCGTCGAGACGCAAGAGCACAGGATCGTTGATGATGCCGCCCTCGGCGTTGGTGATAAAGGCGTACTTGCACTGGCCCACGGCGCACTTGTTCAGGTTACGTGGGGTGAGCATGTTCGTGAACTCGAAGGCGTCGGGACCCGTGATCTCGACCTGCCGCTCGGCCCCCCCGACGTCCCACAGGGTAACGCCTTCTAGGAGCTGCCAGTACTCCTCGACAGGGTCCCTGTAGTAACGTGGGTGGTAGTGGTGGTTGTAGACGCTGTACTTCTGGACCCCATGCCGGCGCGAACCGTAGAAGTACGGGGACTTGAATATCCTCGTGTACTGCAGTATGCCGGGGTCGGGATTAATGTACTCGGCCATAGAACGCTTCTCCTCTCTCGATGTCTCTCGATCTTCGATCGGACAGATACTCCTCTGGGAAAACCCTGGTCCTTCCTTACGTCGTACTTCGCATCACCTACGCTCGCATCCTCTTCATCGCGGGATCGAAGAGCGGTTCCTCGGTTACCGTGGCCGGATAGCGCTCATCGAAGTACTGGATCTCCAGCCTGCTCCCGACCTCGGCGTGCTCAGGCGGAACCCACGCGTACGCGATGCTCTGCCCGAGCGTGTACCCGAAATCCGCGCTCGTTACGTACCCGACCGCCCGGCCATCCACGAATACCGGCTCGTATCCCATCACGACCACATTAGGATCGTCGAGCACCGTGCAGACCAGCCTGCGGCGCGGTCCAGCCTCCTTGCGTTTCGCCAGCGCCTCGCGCCCGATGAAGTCTCCTTTGTCCGCCTTCACCGCGAAGCCGAGGCCGGCCTCATACGGGTCGTGCTCGGT
>DATDKB010000264.1:0-2310 GCA_036520255.1 Rubrobacter sp.
TTGTTGATCACGTTCGCCCAGATCAAATCGCTCGAACGAAGCAGGTTGAACATGTTCGCCACCTTGCGGTCGTCGAGGTAGCCCCGCTCCAACATCTGCATCTCCATCGCCTCGAACTGGGGCTCGTCCATAAAGACCCCGGTCTCCCCAACCTCGGAGTAGTCCTGAAGCGAGACCATGAAGGTAGGATCGCCGAACTTCTGCTTCTCTTTCTCGTCGTTACCGGCCGCGAGCCAGGCCAGCGTCATCACCAGGAGCGTGCCGCCGATGCAGTAGCCTACGGGGTTGACCTTCTCCGAGCCGGTGATGTCCTTGACGACCTCGACGGCGGCGAGCGGCCCCTTGGTCATATAATCCTCGAACTTGGTCTCTTCCATCGAGGAGTCGGGGTTCTTCCAACTGATCATGAACACCGTGAAGCCCTGCTCCACGAGGTACTTGACCATGCTGTTCTTCTCGCTCAAATCGAGGATGTAGTACTTGTTGATCCAGGGCGGAAAGAAGAGTAGCGGCACCTCGTGTACCCGATCGGTCTGCGGCCCGTACTGGATGAGCTCGATAAGCTCGTTCCTGTAAACGACCTTGCCGGGCGTCGTCGCGAGGTTCTCGCCCACCTCGAAGGCGTTGGCGTCGACCATGCTCAGACGCCCCTCCTCCAGGTCCGAGGCGAGGTTGCGGGCGCCGTCGGCAAGGCTCATCCCCCCCGTCTCCATCGCGCGCCTGATGGCGGCGGGGTTGGTGAGGAAAAAGTTGACCGGTGCCATCGCGTCCACGAACTGCTTGAGGTGGAACTTGAGGCGCAGCTGTTGCTCGGTGTGCTGCCCATCGTCGGTCTCTTCGGCCTCCTTGAGGAGGTACTCCGAAGTCAGCAGGTACGTCTCTTTGAGCATCTTGTAGTGGGGGTTGGACTCCCACTCAGGATCGGAGAATCGCTTGTCGGGCCTGCCTTCCTCCTGCCGGGGCAGGTCCGAGAAGCGGGATGCGGCATCGCTCCACACCTTCATCGTCGTCTTAGAGAGGCGACGGTTGTAGTCCGTTGCTACCCGCGTCGTCCGCTGCGGGTCGGACATCTGGCGCTCGTGGAGGGTCTGCAGTGCCTTGGAGATCTCCATCCAGTCGATCGGTATGATGTTGCTCATGGGGTTGTCCGACAGCTTCCCCATGGCCGACATCAACGGGTTGTTGGCTGTGGCCCTGGCTGTGGCCCCTTCCGCCCCCGCCTCCTCGCCGGTGGAGCCCGGCGTCGCCGGCGTAGCGCCCATGTTGTCCCTCAGCCACTGCGACCACGCCTCGAACGGCGCGAAGGCCACCGAACCCGAGTTCGGGACGCCCGTTTCTCCGGTATTTTCTCCAGAATCGGGCATCAACTTTTCCTCCTCTTACCCCCAAAAAGCCCTTGTGTTACGCATCGCAGTGTATCCGTTTCATCAGACGGAACGGGGCGGCGATCGGCAATCCTCCGATCATGCGATGTCCCCGTCTTCCGCTACTGGAGGAGTCCCGGCCCGGGAGCGGACCAACGCCCGCAGGGGTTTGAATTCTTGCCCCTCCGCTCGTCCGTCCACGGCCAGACCGCCGCCAAGGGCACGAACACGAACGAAGGCCGGAGCCCCGAAGGACCCCGGCCTTCCGTAGCGCTCGTTCTTTCGGTTACTTCTTGGCGCCTTCCTGGGCGGCGCCCTGGGGGAAGGAGAACATGGAGTTCATGAAGTCCATGTAGGCGTTGGCCGACTCCTGCGCGATCTGCTTCCCGGCCTCCTGCTGGCGCTTGCTCTGGTCCGCCAACTCTTGCGTGAGCTGCCGGTTTTCCTCCGCGTGGGCGCGCAGACGCTCGTTCACGTTGTTGAAGAACTGCTGCGTTAGCTCGGCGTTCAGCTCCTGGGCCTCTTTGCCACGCTTGGCTACCGCCTGGTAAGACGTCTTTACGGCGTCGGTGAACTGCTCTGCCGCCGCGTCGATCCGCTGCTGCTGTTCTTTTTCCATCAAAAGTTCCTTTCTCTGCGGTAATAGGTTCATGGTAGTAGCTTCATCTATGTTCCTAGTACACATATACCCTAACAGCATATGCCAAAACATCAAGCCCGGCGTTTCCGGCGAACCTTTATCGCGCCATCGTCACTGCTTGCCCTTTATTCACCCACGTGCCTAGAGGGGGCCGTCTCAGAAGTTCCCGAGTACAGAGTCCTCGAAAGTTCCCATGGCCCCGGTCCGCGACCTGTCGCGTGTGCCCGTTGCACGCCCGGGGTAAGATGCCGCTAGGGGAACGTGCCGCAAGGGTTGACGGGCCGGGGTCCAGCTCTAGGCTGGCCT
>DATDKB010000265.1:0-3773 GCA_036520255.1 Rubrobacter sp.
TCCATCCCCGTGACCAAACGAGTGGGCAACGAGGTGATCGGGGCGACCATGAACGCCTCCGGGTCGTTCCGCTTCACGGCGACCAAGGTCGGCGAAGAAACCGCTCTGCGACAGATCATGAGGATGGTCGAAGAGGCTCAAGGGTCGAAGGCTCCCATCCAGCGCCTCGCCGACAGGATCAGCGCGGTGTTCGTGCCGGCGGTCATCGGCGTGGCGGCGGCGACGTTCGCGATCTGGCTCCTTTTCGGGCCCGAGCCGGCCTTCACTTTCGCGCTCCTGAACGCGGTGGCGGTCCTCATCATCGCCTGCCCGTGCGCGATGGGCCTGGCTACGCCGACCTCGATCATGGTCGGCAGCGGCAAGGGCGCCGAGTCCGGGATCCTGATTAAGGGCGGCGAGGCGCTCGAAGGGGCCCACAAGCTCGACGCGGTGGTGCTGGACAAGACCGGCACCCTCACCACGGGCGAGCCCGGACTTACCGACATAGTACCGACGAACGGTGTTCCGGAGGAGGAACTCTTAGGATTCTTGGCGTCGGCGGAGTCGGGCAGCGAGCATCCCCTCGGTGAGGCCATAGTCCGCGGCGCCAGGGACCGCGGCCTCCCGCTGGCCGAGGCCGATGAATTCGAAGCGATCTCGGGCGGCGGGATACGCGCTAGCGTCGGGGGCCGGGAAGTCCTCGTCGGCAGTCGCCGCTTTCTCTCCGATTCGAGCGTCTCCGCGGATGGCCTCGTCGCCAGGAGCGAGGAGCTGGCACGCGAAGGCAAGACCCCGGTCTTCGTCGCGGTGGACGGCGAGGCGGCGGGCCTCGTTGGAGTCGCGGACGTGGTGCGCGAGGAGTCCGGGGAGGCAGTCGAGCGGCTGCACTCACTGGGGCTCGAAGTCGCCATGCTGACAGGCGACAATCGCCGCACCGCCGAAGCGATCGCGCGGAAGCTCGGCATAGACCGCGTCGTGGCGGAAGTCAGGCCCGAGGACAAGGCCGCCGAGGTCGAGCGGTTGCAGGTCGAGGGGAAGAGGGTCGGCATGGTTGGAGACGGCATCAACGATGCCCCCGCCCTCGCACAGGCCGACGTCGGGATAGCGATAGGCACCGGCACCGACGTAGCCATGGAGGCGGCGGATTTGACGCTCATCTCCGGCGACGTGCGCGGGGTGGCGCGGGCGATAGAGCTAAGCAAGGCCACGATGAGGAACATAAAGCAGAACCTGTTCTGGGCGTTCGCCTACAACGTGGCCCTCATCCCGGTGGCCGCGGGCGTCCTCTACCCGCTCTTCGCGGGCGGGGGCGTGCCACGGGTCTTGAGTCCGGTGCTCGGTGAGTACGGTTTCCTCAACCCGGTCCTTGCGGCGGTGACGATGGCGCTCTCCTCGGTCACTGTGGTGAGCAACGCCCTGAGGCTGCGCCGGGTGAAGATCTAGGCGAAGGAGGAAACGATGGACGCGACACGAGGTGGCAACGCGAACCCGGCGGAGGGGGCCACCCACGGCTACACAAAGGCCAAGGACAAGGAGCTGCTCGAAAATCGTCTCAAGCGTATAGAGGGCCAGGTGCGGGGCGTGCAGCGCATGGTCGACGAGGAGGCCTACTGCGTGGACGTCCTCACCCAGATCGCGAGCGTCGTCTCGGCGCTGGAGAAGGTGGGGACGATCCTGCTAAAGGACCACGTCGAGCACTGTGTCAGGGAGTCCATAGTGAAGGGCGAGGACGCCGACGAAAAGATAGAAGAACTCACGGCCGCCGTCGAGCGGTTCTTGCGGGTTTAGACGTTCTTCGTTACGAAGAAAGGAGGGCAACGATGATGGAGAAGACGCTCAACGTACCGGACATGAGCTGCGGCCACTGCAAGGCCACCGTTGAGGGCGAGCTTAACGCACTCCCCGGGATAGAGAAGGCCAACGCCGATATCGCAAAGGGCACCGTCGAGGTTTCGTACGCAGAGGGCACGGTGACCTCCGAGGATCTGAAGCGGGCTATCGAGGAAGCCGGCTACACCGTCGAGTTTTAGGAGGCTGACGCGGCACCGCGATCGCCAAAGGGACCGAGAGTGGTAGGTCGGAGCAACGATCGTGGGCACGAAGATGGGACGCCAGCCGTGACACGATCGCCGACACGGCAACGGTTCCCCGGCCCCAGACATCTTTCCTTGCTGCTCGTCGTCACGTTGCTGCTGTGCCACGGAGCCTTCGGGGGTCTGCACATGGTGTGCCACCCCCCGGAGTGCGCCGGTCACCAGGAGCACGCGGCGGGGCACCAGGCTGCGGACGGTGGTCTGGGCGACGCGCACGGGCACCAAGCGGGTCACGAGACGAGCAGCGAGTACTTCGCCGTGCTCGTAGCCTTACTCGGCTTGCTCTTGAGGTTGCCCCCCAAGATAGCGCCGTCGCGAGTCGGACTCGGCCTGCCCTGGGCTGCGCCCCTTAGTCTTCTGGCCGCCGCATTTCGTCCTCCGCCCCCCAAGCCGCCTAATTCTCAGGTGTTCAGGCTCTGAAGGATCCCTCGTCCCGGCGACACGGGAGCAAGGCACCTTGCCCGATCACGACACGAATTAGGAGGTTCTCATGAAGGCGCTTCTGACGAAGGCGTTGCCGCTCGCACTCCTGTTACTGACGGCAACCTTCATCTTGACCGCCTACACCCCCGCAGGCGGTGGCCATGGGGCAAACGAATCCGACGATGGCGTCAAGAAGGAAACCGCCGAGGAAAGCGGCGGCGGGATGGCGGGGATGGATCACGACCAGATGGGCCACGGGTCGATGGGCATGGGCTCTTGCGGGATGGCCAAGCGGATGGTCACGAAGAACGGCGAATACTCCGACGAGGCGTTCATCGACGCGATGGTTCCCCATCACCAGGGCGCCATAGCGATGGCTAGGGTAGCCTTCAAGAGCGCCGAACACGAGGAGATAAAAGAGCTCTCCCGGAACATCGTTTCGACCCAGCAGTCCTAGATAAAAGAGCTCAAGTCCATCAAGAAAGTGGAGTTTGGCACTTCGAACGTGCGGATGGAGATGAGCTCCGAGCAGATGCGGGGAATGGACGTGATGATGGACCCGCAACGGTTGGCGAACCGGGATCCCTTCGACCAGGCGTTCATCGACGCCATGATCCCTCACCACCGTTCGGCCATAGAGATGGCGGAGGTGGCCAACCAGGAGAGTGAGAACCCACGCATAAAGGGGCTCGCAGGGAATATCGTGAGCGCTCAGAAGGGTGAGATCGAGCAGATGAGGCCGCTGGCGGGAGCAGTGGTACCAAGAAGGCTAGGATCCTAGGGGAGAATCGGTGGGCACGCAGGTCATTCTGAAGATCCTGGCGCTACGCCACCGTTTGCGCCAACGCGACCGGTGGGCACGCCAGAGGCTCGAGGAGCATCAGGCCAATTCCTCGTACCTACCACGGGGGTATGCCTGCGCTCACCGTTCTCTGAGAATGGGGTGCAAGCGAAGAGGGCGAAGCGTTCGAGAGGAGTAGCCGCGATGACCAGTATTGATCCAGAAGCCACTTCAAAGGCCGATGCCCACGATCCCTCCTCACGCCACGGCGCCTTCAAGCTCGGGGGCGTGCACTGCCGAGGCTGCGCCGACGCCGTAGAGCGAGCCCTTCGAGCCCAGCCGCACGTAGCCGACGTGCGGCTGGACTGGAAGAACGACATCGTACGCGTCGGCTACGATCCAACGAGCATCGGCCCGCAAGAGATCGAGGGGACGATCACACAGACGGGCTGCGACTGCAAGCCGACCGGGGTCGGGGAGGAGCACCACCACGAGGC
>DATDKB010000266.1:0-4140 GCA_036520255.1 Rubrobacter sp.
ACCCAGACCATTCTGGTCGTGCTCGGCCTGATGCTCGCGACCATGCTGTTCTCCGCCTCCTTCACCACCGGAGACACCCTTACCAACTCCCTCCGCGTAGAGTCTCTGAAGAACCTCGGACAGGTCGACGTTCAGGTACAGACCAAAGGCTCCGGTTCATCGGGCCAGCAGCAGTTCGGACAGTCGACCTCGGAGCGCGCCAACTACTTCGACGCCAAGCTCGCAAATGACGTGCGCGACCGGCTCTCTGATGAGGCCCGCGTTTCGGGCGTCGCCCCGGCGGTCATCGAGACCGTCCCCGTGACGGCCAGGGGCAGCGACCTCAGCGAACCAAGCACCGCCGTGCTCGGCCTGGACGAGCACCGCATGAACAGTTTCGACACCCTCAAGACCGCCTCCGGCAAAACACTGAACCCTTCGGATCTAGGCAAGAACAAGATCTACCTCAGCGCCGACGCCGCGAAGGGCCTCGACGTTGGCAAGGGCGATGAGATCGAAGCCACCTTCGCCCAGAAGGTCGACCCGACCGCAGCCCCGAACGCGCCACCGAAAGCGTCCTCGAAAGCCGCCCTGAAAGCGCCTTCGGCTGCTGACCCTGGAGCCGTAGGCGGGGCCGTGCCCGTTCCTCAACCGTCGAAATTGACCGTGGCCGGCGTCTACGAGAGCGGGGCCAACCCGGCCTCCTCGACCTCGATGGTCATGCCTTTGCAGAGGTTGCAGGCTAGGGTGGGGGAGGAAGACAGGATTAACACCGTCCTCATCACCCACAAAGGCCCTGCTGTCGAAGGCGCTGCGGGCACGGACACGACCATAGGCAACCTCAAACCGCTACTCAAAGATAACGACCTCAAGGCCGAGCCCGTCAAGAAGGACGCCATAGACCAGGCCGACTCCAGCGGTGAGACCTTCACGAGCATCTTCTTGCTCTTCGGGCAGTTCTTGGTTGCGGCTGGCGTGCTCTTGATCTTCCTGATCTTCGTGATGCTCGCCGCCGAGCGCAAGCACGAGCTGGGCATAGCCCGCGCCGTCGGGATGAAGCGTGGGCATCTGATGCGCATGTTCGCCTTCGAGGGCGCCCTCTATGCCGTGATCGCGAGCGCACTCGGTAGCCTCGCAGGCGTCGGGGTCGGGTGGCTGATGGTGCGCGTGATTGGTAAGGCCTTCGCGGGCTCTGGCTTTACGATCTACTTCGCAACGAGCCCCCAGAACGTCGTGATAGCGTTCTGCCTCGGCATGGTGCTCACGTTCGCGGTCGTCCTGATCTCCTCCTGGCGCGTGAGCCGCCTGAACGTGGTCAGGGCCATCCGCGACATCCCCGAACCCGACAAGAAAGGCCGCAGCGTCAGGGGCGTTCTCCTCGCGATCGCGACCCCAGTCTCCGGTGCGGGCCTCGTCTGGCAGGGCCTCCAGGCGGAGCAAACCGGCCTCTATATGCTCGGGCTCTCGCTCATCATCGTCGGGGCCGCGCTCGTGGCACGCGTGCTGCGGGTGCCGGAGCGGATCTCCTTCACCGTCGCAAGCATCCTCCTGCTCGGGTTGTGGCTCCTGCCCTACTCGTTCGCGCCGAGCGGGATGACGGAGGGCATAGACCTCTTCTTTATCTCGGGCGTCATGGTCGTGCTGGCCGGCGTGTGGGTCATAATCTACAACTCGGACCTCCTGCTCGGCGCCGTCGTTGTCCTGTTCGGTTGGCTGCGCGGGATGCCTCCGGTGCTCAGGGCCGCCGTGTCCTACCCGATGCAGAGCCGCTTCCGTACCGGCATGACCCTCGCCATGTTCTCCCTCGTGGTGTTTACCATCGTGACCATGAGCTTCATAAACGCCGCCTTCAGCTCCATCTTCGATGATACGGACCGGCTCTCCGGCGGCTTCGACGTCCGGGCCGACGCCGGCTACGCGGCCCCAGTCTCGGACATGAACGAGGCCCTGAAAGACAAGAAGGGCATCGACGAAAGCGACTACACCGCGGTCGGAACCCTCAGCGGGCTCTCCGCGGACGCCAAACAGAAGGACACGGACCGCAAGCCGAAGACCCTCTTCTTGCAGGGCGTGGACGGCGGCTACACCAAGAACGTCGGCTACGGCTTCAAGTCCACCACCGCCAAATACGACACGTCGGGCGAAGTCTGGACAGCGCTCAGGACCGAGAAGAATACCGCGGTCATCTCGTCCGACCTCGCGCCAACCAGGTCCAACTTCGACGTGGGCGACGGGGCGCCCTCGATAAAGCTCTCCGGCTTTTACGGGGACGATCCGACGCTTCCCGACGACCTCTACATACGGGTCGAGGACCCGGAGTCTGGCGAGACCCGGAACCTGCATGTGATCGGGGTTCTCGAGGACACGGCGTTCTTCGCTCCCGGTGTGACCACATCGCAGGCAACCGTGGACAGCCTCGCGGGGGCTCCCGTTCCGGCGCAGAGCTACCAGTTCAGGTTGAAGGACGGGGTAGACCCGGGGATTGCCGCCAAAGACCTGGAGAAAGCGTTCACCGAGAACGGCCTCCAGGCCGTCGCCATAAAGAAGGAGATCGAAGACGGCTCGACCTCGCAGGGGCTTTTCAACAACCTGCTCATGGGCTTTATGGGGCTCGGACTCCTCGTCGGGATCGCGGCCCTCGGCGTGATCGCCGCCCGCTCCGTGGTCGAAAGAAGACAGCAGATCGGGATGCTCAGGGCCCTCGGCTTCCAGCGCGGACAGGTACGGCTCGCCTTCCTTATAGAATCGTCCTTCGTCGCTCTTCTCGGCATCGGGCTCGGCGTTGCCCTCGGCGCCGCGCTCTCCGTAGGAATTGTGGACTCGTTCGCGGAGCAGATCTCTGGTATCCGTTACACGGTACCGTGGGGCACCCTGGGCGTGATCGTTGGCCTCGCCTACGTCGCCTCCCTGCTCACCACCTTCGTCCCCGCCCGCCAGGCCTCGAAAGTCTACCCCGCCGAAGCCCTGCGCTACGAGTAGGGCCGGCCGATCTCCCGGGAGGGTTCGCCTAGTGCGAACCCTCCTTTTCGTTCCCAGGACCGAGCGTTGTTACGTCGTCCGACCGATGCGATCCTTCGCGTGCGGGACTACACTGGCTGCAGCTATGGGAAACAGGTGCATCCGATGATTCGTGAGGTCTTCGCGCTCCGGCGGCTGCGGTGGAAGCTGACGCTGAGCTACACGCTCGTGGCGGCGGTAACCCTGCTCGCGCTGGAGTTGATCCTCGCCGGCGCCCTGGTCGCCTTCCTGAACTCCGATTTTTTGCCCAGGCTGGTGGCACAAAATCTGAGGGACGAAGTCGCACCACGCCTGGAGAAGTCCATGAAGCAGGACCCACCCGATGCCGAAGGCGTACGAAAGAGGCTCGACGTGTTCGCCGACAACTCCGGCGTCCGCGGGGCCGACAGGCCCCCCGCGCCCCCCACGAGCCTCGGCAACTACACGGCCGACGAGGGCGCCCTGTTCGTGGTCGACGAGGAACGAAGCTTGCTGGTCTCCGTCCCAAGAATGCAGGTCTTCCCCGAAGGCCAGCGGTTCGATGCCGGAAGGATCAGCGGTCTACAGCCGCTCGTCAACGCGGGGCTTAACGGCGAGGAGAACTCGGGCCAGCTTTCCTCCAACATCGATGGCCAGGTTTTGACCGTCACGCCCATAGAGGGCAAGAAGGGCAAGGTCGCCGGGGTGCTTGTCAGCACCCTGCGGCTGCCGAACCTCACGGCTCCGCTCCTCATAACGGTCGGGATCAGCGCGATCTTCCTGGCCGTACCGGCCGCTTTTCTTGGCGCCCTCTTCGGCTTCTTTACCGCCTGGGGCCTGACCCGGCGCATAGGCCGTCTCGTCCGCGCGGCCCGCTCGTGGAGCCGGGGCGACTTCTCCGTAACGACCAAGGACCGCTCGAAGGACGAGCTCGGCCAGCTCTCGCGCGAGCTAAATAGCATGGCCGCCGACCTCGAAAACCTGCTCCAGGCGCGGGGCGAGCTCGCGACGCTAGAAGCTCGCAACCGCTTTGCCCGCGACCTGCACGACTCCGTCAAGCAGCAGGTCTTCGCGACCTCGCTCCAGATCGCCGCCGCCCGCGCCCTGATCGAAAAGGACACGGGCTCGGCCGAGTCCCACCTCTCCCAGGCTGATGAACTCGTGCGCCAGGCCCAGAAAGAACTG
>DATDKB010000267.1:0-4684 GCA_036520255.1 Rubrobacter sp.
CAACCACACCAAAGGGGTCCTGGATGTGCCTCCGGTCACCGACCGTTTCGCCAGGGGGTCGAGCCGGAGAGGAAGGTAGAGGGCCGGTACCGCCTCTTACGGGTGCTTCAAGCGGATGCGGATCGTTTTCGGTCCGGGCGAGCGTGTCTCAGAAGCAGGAGCAGGACGAAGCCGAGGGCGAAGGCGCCACTTACCAGGAGGTCGCCGCGGACGGAGGCTCCGATCAGGAACGTTTCATCCACGCGGAGGGTGCCCACGAGGAAATACCCCACGGAGTAAAGCACCACGTAAAGGACGAAGATGTCGCCGGCCCTTAGCCGCTCGGAGAAGCGGCGGGCTACCCAGAGCAGAACCAGGCACACGAGCACGTCCCACATGGCCTCGTAGAGGAAGGTCGGATGGAAAGAGGTCGCGTCGGCGAACTGCGCCGGCCGGTTCTGCGGCGCGATGTATATGGCCCATGGAAGATCCGAGGGCCTTCCGAAAAGCTCTTGGTTGAAGTAGTTACCGAACCGGCCTATGGCCTGGCCGAGGATGAGGCCGGGGGCTGCCGCGTCGGCGAAGGTGAGGGGGCTTATGCCGCGGTACCAGCTAAAGAGGAGCAAGCCAACAAAGCCGCCAGCCACCGCGCCGTAGATCCCCAGGCCCCCCTCCCAGACCTTGAGGACCGAGGGAAACGGGTTGGCGGCGTACTGCGCGCCCCACTCGGTCGCGATGTAGTAGAGGCGCGCCCCGGCGAGGCCAAAGGGGACGAGGAAGAAGCGCGACTCGAGGGCCAGGGCGCCGTCGTAGCCCCTGCTCGCCAGTTGGCGGCCCGTCAGCCAGGTGCCGACGATTATGCCGGCCACGACGCACACGCCGTAGTAGCGGACGGCGAGCGGCCCGGCCTCGAAGGCGACCGGTGTGGGCGGGCTCGGCAGCGAGAGGAGGGCGTAGAGCAACCGGTTCACGCCCTCCCGGCGGCGTTCTTCGCCCGCACCGAATGCACGCTAGAATCCCGCATCTGTTATTGGGGCTCCTTTCGGAAACAGCTTCTTCCCGTTTCTGGGATCGAGGAGGTTGTAATAGTAGCGGCCGCTCGTGCTGGAGGCCACTACCATGGGTTCCATGTCTCCCTCTAAATTTTGTTTGGTCGAGGTGACGTCGCCGATCTTCAGTCCGCCAGCGCCCTGCATGAACAGGGTTCCGCCGCCTTTCTCGAACGAGATCTCGTCCAGGTCGGTCCTCTTGTAGTAGATCTTGCCTCCTGAGCAGGTGGGGGAGGTGGCGAAGATGTAGAGGTCGTTGCGGCTCTGGTCTATGAGCACGAGCGAGCGCGTGTAGAAGTCGCCCACCCTGCTGAAGACGTGGCTGGTCCACTTTCCTTGTCGATCGCGCACCCACAGTATGCCGTAGGGGGCGTCCAGTTCCCGGTTTATGCGGTCGCGCCTGTTCTTGGTCGCGGCGTAGACTCGCCCTTTCGAGTCGGCCCTGAGGTTGATGTGGTCGTTGACCGAGGCAGCTCCCATGATCGGGTTGTCCTCCCGCCACGCGTCGTCGGGCTCTCCATCTTCGTGCACGGCGAAGTAATAGCCGGAGTTGCCGGACTCGTCGTACTGGTTTCCCCACATCAGGCCGACCTTGGGGCCGAAGGCGACCACCGAGGAGACGTCGTCGGTGCTGACGGTCGTTCCCCTGAGCGGGGGGACGAACGGTTCGACCCATTTCGAGGCGTCGCCCCCAACCGTGTGGGTCAAGTACACGCGGCGCAGCTCGCCGCTCTTGGTGTCCTGGGTAAAGGTGGTCCAAAGCTCGCCGTCCTCGGCCTTGGCGAGGGTGATCGCCTCCGTGCCTCCCTCGGCTATGGTGACGGGATAGCCTTTGTCGAGCGAGTAGCGTCCGGTCGAAGGATCATAGGTGTAGCGTAGAAAGCGGGCGCTGTCCTTCTTCGAGCTCGCCTGGGTCCCGGCGCTGACCACGTAAAGGTGGGGTCCATCCCAGAGGGCGTCGGCCCTGGAGAAGTTGCGCGCGTCGACGAGCGTGCCGGTGTCGCTCCAGGCGCCTTTCGCCCCATCATAGCGGTAGATGTGGTACTCCTCGGAGGAGCCATCGAAAAGTATCCCCCACCAGGCGCCGTCGTTGAACCACAGCTTGCTCTGGGTTTTCGCGGCGCTGGGGCCCGTCGGACAGCTGATCTGCGGCTTGAGGGGGCTCTGCAGGAGGAAGAGAACGCCCGTCAGCATAACGAGCACGCCGACGACCTGTATGGTCCGTATCCGGAGTCTGCGCCCCCGAGACGCTCCCGCCATCACTTACCGCTCCCGGCCCGTTTCGACCTTTCGGCGTGCGCGCGAATTACGGGTTTGGGCCACGGATACACCTTCCCTAGCGCCCTTCATAGGTGCGTACGTGAAGATGGCGATACTAGCAGATACCGACCTGCCACGACAAGTGCCTCTCCAATGGAGAGGGCGACACCCGGCTCCTCCCTTGTCTACTTCTCCGGTGTTATCAACAGCGTCTTGCTGTCGCGGGAGGTCGTTATCGTCCACTCGGCCGCACCGATGGTGGTGTTGGCTCTCGTGCTGTCCAGGTTGCGGCTGACGAACTCGTACGCCTCATTCTTGTCGGCTCCCCGGTACTCCAGCTGGGTGCTAAGCAGGCCGAAGAAGGGTTGCGAAGCCAGGCCGAAGTCTCCGGAGCTCTCTCTGGCAACCCGGGCCCAGACCGTACTCACCAGGTCGGTATCGCTGCCCGTTATCTTGCCATCATACAGCAGGGGCAGGTCGTGGTTGTCCTCGCTGCTGCAGGCGTACAGCACGTCTCTATCGACCGGTTCGAAGCATTCCAGTCCCGGCTTGAGGAAGATGGCCGCCACGGCGTCCGCGTTCATGCCAGGGATGGTCTGCGGCCCGCGGCCGGGCGGGTCGGAGGCCGGTCGAGCCGCTGATGTGGGCTCTACTTTTCTATCCGCCGGATCGGACTGGTGCGAGCTGGAGCGATCAGCCTTAGTGGGCATCCCCCGCTCGCCGCATCCGATCACCAGGAGCACCAGGCCAAGCATCACGGCCAAACCGAGGGCCTGCTTCCTCACCCGGCGAAAGAGCGCCGGCGAGGCCCCCGAAACCGAACCTCGCTCCCCGGTAGGCACGATGCCGCCGCTCCCCCTAGCGCAACACCACGAACGCGTCGACGTCCACCCGCTTGCCGGTGGAAGCCGGTCTCTTGCGGCCCGTGGCCTGGACCGTCATGGTATGGCTGACCGCCGGATCCAGATTCGACCGGCTGAAAACCACCTTTCTCGCCTGCTTTTTGGAAGCGTATAGATCGACCGTCTTTACCCTGACGCCGTCTATCGCCACCTTCGCCTTACCCCTGTTGGGGCCCCTGGTAGAGACCCAGGCAACGTTCCGACCCTTGAAGGTGAACTGCGCCGAACTTCCCCTGGTACCGGCGTATTTTACGCCGCCTCCGTAGGCCGAGCCCGGGGCTTGACGGGACCAACGTCCCGCGTAGACGAGGGTGGTGTTGTTACCCTCCTGGTGGACTTTCGCACGCAACGCCCGGCCCTTGGCCCAGCCGCTGGTGTTGCCGGCCTCGTCGGTAGCCCTCACCCGGAACCGGTGGGTGTCGCCGGGCCGTAGCCGGCGGGTCTTGGCGGTCGAGGTCGCGGAGGATAGCTTGACGTTCGCGAAGGCGCCGCCGTTGATGCTCTGCTCGAGCTCGTAGCCTGCTACGCCGCTCCGTTTGTCGGTGGCCGACCAGCTTATCCTGGCCGGGACGGCGCTCGTCCCGAGCGTCCTGGTTGCCGGAAGACCGTATTCCGGCGGTTGCACCGAAGGCGCCGTGGAGTCGCTGGGCGAAGGGGACGACGTGCCATGGCAGCCGGCGCTTCCGGAGTCGGCGACCTTCCCGCCGGGTGCCGTCACGAACTGCCAGTCGTAGCGATCGGGGTGGAGCGTGAACTTTATTACGCCGTTGGTGCCGTCGATACGCGCCTTGCTGTTGGGTTTGATGGTCTTGAACGCCGTGAAAGCGGCCCCGCCGGTCCCCACGACGAACTCACGAATCCCCCGGCCCCGCTCCGCATGCCCACTCGGGTCTTGCGGGGCGAACCTCTCGTAGTGGTGGTCGTGGCCGCTTAGCACTACCTCCGCACCGGCCCGGTACAGGTCGCTCCAGAAGGGGGCCACGGCGTCATTGTTGCCGTTTACGCCGGAAGAGAAGCGAGGGTGGTGAAAGTAGGCGATGGTACACGCGTTCTGATGGGCGGCGAGGTCGTTCTTCAGCCACTTCTCCTGGGGCGATCCCGCGTTGCAACCTCCCGATACCTCCGAACAGTTGGAGTTCAACGAGATTATGTGCCACTTCCCCAGGTCGTAGGAGTAGTAGCCCTTCGCGGGGTCGCCCGCCGCCGCCCCGAAGTAGTCGAAGTAAGCCGCCGCCTCCGGGGTGGCGTAATCGCGGTTTCCCACCCCAGGCTCGGTCCGCTCCTTGAACTGGCCCAACGTCGGGTCGTAGCATTTGGCAAAGTCTTTGTCCGTGCCGTTGGGGTAGGCGTTGTCGCCGATGGTGAAGACCCTGCCGTTTATGCTCTTTACGAGCGATGAGGTGGCTTCATCGCCATTGCCATTACAATTGCCGATGTCCCCCGCTCCCACAAAGATGGGATCGCTCTCCTGTCCCAGAAGCACCCCGCTCGTAC